>JANOYK010000290.1:0-3909 GCA_031428855.1 Burkholderiales bacterium
AACTCGGGCACGCAATCATCGCGGCCAATCTGGCCGAGGCTGCCGCCGACCTTGCCTGACCGGCAGTTGGGCCACCCGGCACCCCCGGCATCCTCGACACTCCCGGCCCCAGCGGGCCAGCCCAGCGTCAATGAAACACCAGCACCGGAATCCGCGTATGCGTCATCACGTCACTGGTGACGCTGCCATGGATCAGCTTATCCAGCCCGTGACGGCCATGCGAGGCCATCAGGATCAGGTCGCAGCCCTTTTCTTCTGCCGCTGCGACGATCGCTTCGAACGGCACGCTGCTTTGCACAGAACTGACAGCGAACTCCACGCCCTCGGCGTGTGCGCGGCTGCCCAGGCGCTTGAGTGCCGCCTCCGCGTGCTGGCGTGAGCGATTCTCGTACGCCTCCACCGACTCGGCCTGGCGCGTTATCAACTCGTTGTACGACGGCTGAATGTAATTGGGCTCGGCAATAAACCCGGTGATGCGCGCGTTGATCGACTTGGCGAAGCGTACGCCGGCATCAATCGCGCGGTCGGAGAAGTCGGAGCCATCAACCGGAATCAGAATGTGTTTGAACATCGCGCTCTCCCGCTTAAATGGTGATGGAGACAGCGTAGGGCGTGCGACGCAGCGCCTATTGATCCAAGTCAAACCGGGTTCAGATCACAGCGCGGCGACTCAGACGGAAGCGGAAAACGCACAGGCCGGCGCTGGGAGAGGCGCTCCCACCAACGCTTTGCGGCATGCGTACCTAAGTGGTAGACATGCGCATGATGTATTGCTATCATGCAATACATGACCTCCACTTTGCTGGCACGCGCCAAAGACATTCGCAGTGATGGCGCAATCGTCGAAGTGGTGGTGTGGGAACTATCCGATCCGGTTCCTCCCTGCACACACCGTTACAAGTACCGTTTGTATTTTGGGGCCGCCGGTGTCAGCCGCGTGCGTTATGACAATGAGCGCGGCAAGGGCGATCACCGGCACGTTGGCCCTCTGGAAGAAATCTATGCGTTCTCAACGGTGGAGCAGTTGCTCGACGATTTTTAGCGCGATATCGCAAATTGGAGATGACCATGAAAGCAATCATTGAAGTAGCCCCGCGCGGCGCGGCGGTGCGCTCGGCACGGTCACAGCTGGCCGCAGCGCGGCGCGGCAAATCGCCCGATTACCGCTTGAGTTTTGAGTCGGCACGCATGCTGTTTGCAGAACTCACACCAGCGCGGCTCGAGCTTCTCGACACACTGCGCCGCACCGGGCCGTGCAGCGTGTATGCGCTGGCCAAGACAGCGGAGCGCAATTATTCGAACGTGCATACTGATGTGGCGCGCCTGGAGGAACTAGGCTTGATTGAGCGCGGAGACGAAGCAGCAGTGTTTGTTCCCTTTGAAGCGGTCGAAATTCTGATGCCGCTGGCGCAGGTGGCGTGACAGCGTTTCTGCTGGACTAACGCTGGCCGCAGGCGCGCAGTCACCAAGGGCCGCAGCCCGGCAAGCAGCGCAAACCCGCCCGCACCAACGGTTTGCGCTCATGCCTCAATCCAGCTCCGCCGTCTCCAGATAATCCGGCACCGAGCAGCGCCAGCCCAGCTCTTCGCTGATGCGGTGGCGCAGCGCATCTGCCGCTGCTGGCTCGCCGTGAACCAGAAAGGTTTCTTTCGGCGGTGTTTTGAAATTACGCAGCCACATCAGTATTTCGGCGTAGTCAGCGTGTGACGACAGCACATCGACCTGCGCCACCTCGGCGCGCACCGGCACATATTCGCCGTGAATCTTGACGCTATCGGCCCCGGCCACCAGCGCCGCGCCGCGCGTGCCGCCGGCCTGAAACCCGGCGAACAGCAGCGTGTTGCGCTCGTCCGGTGCGAACTGCTTGATGTGATGCAGCACGCGCCCGCCGGTAGCCATGCCGCTGGCCGAGACAATAATCATCGGCCCCTTGCGGGTGTTGAGCAAGCGCGATTCTTCCGGCGTGTTGACCGGCTGCGCCACCGTACACATGGCGTGGCACTGCGCAGGTGTGAGGCGGTGCAGCGCCTGGTGGGTGTGATAGAGCCGGGTGGTGTCAATCGCCATCGGGCTGTTGAGATACACCGGCACATCGGGGATGGCTTTACTGCGTTTTAACTGGTCGATGTAATAGAGCACGCTCTGGGCGCGCCCGACCGCAAACGCGGGAATCACCACCACGCCGCCGCGCTGCGCGGTGCGGTTGATGATGTCGCCGAGCTGGCGTTCGGAATCGGCATCGCCATGCAGGCGGTTGCCGTAGGTTGATTCGAGCACCAGGTAATCAGCGTGGGTGATGGCTTCGGGCGCTTTGATGACCGGGTCGGACGGGCGGCCGAGGTCGCCCGAGAACACTGCGGTGCGGCCACCCGTCTTGAGCACCACACAGGCCGAACCTAAGATGTGGCCGTTGGGCACCAGATGAAATGACACCGTGCCGGACTTGGCTGCGGTCTTGACAGCAGACTTGGCGGCAGTCCTGGCAGCCGCGGTGGCAACAGCGTCGTCATCGCCCAGCGTGATCTCGCGGCCAAATTCAACCGCATGCAGCAATTTGAGCGCGCGCCTGGCGTCGTCCGCGTCGAACAGCGGCAGCGCGGGATGGTGTTTGGAGAAGCCGTGCTTGTTGGCGAAGCGCGCTTCTTCTTCCTGCAAATGCGCGGCGTCCGGCAGCAGAATGCCGCACAGGTCGCGCGTGGCGGCACTGCAATAGACCCTGCCGCGAAAGCCTTGCTTGACCAGCAGCGGCAGGTAGCCGCTGTGGTCGATGTGGGCGTGGGTGAGCACCACGGCATCGAGCGTGCGCGCATCGAACGGCGGCGGTGCCCAGTTGCGCAGGCGCAGTTGCTTGAAGCCCTGAAACAGGCCGCAATCAATCAGCAGCTTTTGGCGGCCGGCTTCGACCAGATATTTGGAGCCGGTGACAGTGCCGGTGGCACCGAAGAATGAAATTTTCATGCTGGCCATGAGCGGCTCCCTGTTGTTGGTTGCGGCTGGTTGCGGTTGGTTGCGGTTGGTTGCGGTTGGTTGCGGTTGGTTGCGGTTGGTTGCGGACGGATACGGGCCGGTTTTGATTGTGTTACCCGTGTTGGCCACATCTTGGCCGCATCATCCGCAGCCGGATTGATCCACATCAAACACTGCTGGCGCGAGCGCCCTAGCATGAAGCTGTCTGTATCAACACACCGCAGACGCCCACATCGAAAGGACGCTCCATGTACAAACATATTCTGGTACCCACCGACGGCTCCAAGCTCTCCCGCAATGCGGTCAGCGAAGCGATGACGCTGGCGCAGGCGCTTGGCGCCAAGGTCACGCTGTTCCATGTTGCACCCGAACAAATCTGGCCGGTCTACGCCGAGAGCGCGCTGATGGTGCAGCAGTCGACCGACGATTTCCGGGTGGAGACCAAGCGCCAGGCCAAGGCGCTGCTGGACAAGGCGGCCAAACGCGCAGGCGGCAATGTCGATACCAAATTTGTATTGAGCGACGTGCCCTATGACGCCATCGTCAAGGCAGTGGCGAAACTGAAGTGCGATCTGGTGGTGATGGCATCGCACGGACGGCGCGGCCTCTCCGGTTTTTTGCTCGGCAGCGAAACCCAGAAGGTGCTGACCCATTCCAAGGTGCCGGTGCTGGTGGTGCGCTGAGGGTGCGCTGAGGGTGCGCAGATGCCACGTAGATGTTCACGGAGAACACGATGCAAGCCACCAACACCAGTTGGCCCGACGCCTACGGTTTGAAACTGGTACAGCGCCATTTGCAGGAACGGCGCGCCTTGAACCACCCCTCTTGAAAGTCAAGCCGCCGCCATGGACTACCCCACCTCTGCCATCAGCCTGATCCGCACCGAACACCGCACCCTGGCGGCGCTGCTGCACGCAATGCAGCACCTGGTGCGCGAGATCA
>JANOYK010000291.1:0-3207 GCA_031428855.1 Burkholderiales bacterium
TTGCTGCACCGGCATCACGTACCCGGAACGCCACCTTGCCATCGGCAAGGCCCACGATGCGGTCATTCGAGATGGCGACCCGATGGGTATAGCGCGCCAGATAGTCGAGCACCTGGGCCGGCCCGCCGGCGGGCTTATCACCGGGCTCACCCCGGTGTTCACCCCCGGTACCCTTCATCGACTCCTTCGCATACACCACCCAGTCATGCCGGTACAGCGCAGCGAGCAGATCGCGCCACACCGCAGCGGTCAGGAACGCATCATCTGCCAGCGGGCCGCGGGCGCGAGCCGCACGCAGGGCCGCGATCAACTTGCCGCGCAACATCTTCGAGAGCGCCTTGACCGGATCCAATTGATTCCGCTTCGCCATTGGCGATGAGTACACACTAGAAAACGGTTTATACCGTGCCCTGAAAACCGTTGGTGGGAGCGGGTTTCGCGATGCGATGGCCTGCCGCCCTTGGTGGGAGCCGGTTTCAGAGGGGGGATGTTTTTATTGCAAGATTCACCGCGTCAGACTGATGCGATAGACGCGCGCTGCCGTGTCAAAAAACAGCGCCTGCTTTTCCGCCGGTGAGCACCCCGCCGCGATGCGCTTGAACGTATTCCAGATCACCACATAACTGCATGTGCCTTTGTCGACCGGGAAGTTGCTCTGGAACATGCAACGCTGTGGCCCGAAGGCTTCGATGCATGCATTGACATACGGTGCCCAGGCTTGTGCGAGTGCTGCTGAATCGGGCGGCGCGGGCTTGTCGGCGAAGTCGAAGCCGAACACGCGCATGCCCATGCCGCCGAGTTTGACGATGACGTTTTCGCAGCGGGCGAGTTGGTTGATGGATGCTTGCCATTCGCGGAACACGGCTTCGCGCTGGCCGGCGTAGGGGCCGATGCCGATTGGGCCGCCGACGTGATTGAGGATGATGGTGGTGTTGGGGAATGCTTGTGCGAGGTCGATCACGTCGTCGAGTTGGGTGTGATACATCCAGGCGTCGAACGTGAGGCCGCGCGGGGCGAGGCAGGCGAAGCCGCGGCGGAATTGGGCGTCGCGCAGCAGGCCTTGCGGCGGGTTGGCGAGTGAGCCGCGCGCTGCCGGGTCGGGGTGATACACACTCGAGTTGCGGATGCCTTTGAAGCGGCCGGGTGCCGCCGCGAGGTGGGCGTCGAGTACGGCACCGGCTTCGTCGCCGAGCAGGAGATTGACGTTGCCGACGATGCCGGCGGCGATGCGGCAGGGGCCGCTTTTGTCACTGCTTGGGTTGCCGGGTGCGCCGTTGGCGTGTGCTTGGGCATAGGCGTTGGCGCTGTCTTGGGCGACGCGATTGACGTAGTCGGTTTCACCCAGGCTGGCGCGGGCGGCGGGGCCGCCGCTGCGATACATCGCGCCGCATTCGGCGAACACTGTGGCGACGATGCGATGGCCGGCGCTGACATCGGCGCGCACGTCTTCGTGCAGGTAGCGGTGGTTGGCGTGATCCCAGATGTGATGGTGCGCGTCGATGATCGGGAGGTCTGGTTCGAGCACCGCTTCGGTGTGCAGGGCGAGCCACTCGGGGCGGATCGGCAGGTGCGGCGAGGGTGGTGGATTGCTGCTCGAAGACATAGGCGGCCAGGGTCCTGGTTTGTGTTAACCCGGTTTGTGTTAACCCGGTTTGTGAGTCACATCTTATGGCTTGGCTGGAATCGGGCGGCCCAGACATTCGCCAACATCGTCGAACGCGCCGGCCGGTGACTGCGCCGTTCTCGGCGTCCCGCACAGGCTGGTTGAGGCGGCCAGGCCGCGTGGCACCGGGCCGGGCTTGCTGGCCCAGGTCAAGTCGAACCGCGGCGGGTCACTAAACCGCGTCCGCACCGGATGATGGCCCAGAAACAGGCTTATCAATGCGGTATCGAGGTTATCGCTGGCGCGCAACAAGCCGCCGTGTTTGGCACGGATTTTCCCGTCCACCAGATTGGCGGTGACATCGGCGCTGCTTTCTGGATACCGCACTTCGATACCGCCGGTGTCGAGCAAGGTGTTGTTGCGCGCAATGAAATGCTGCGCATCGCCGGTGACATGGAACGCATGCTCGCAATCCGTATGGGTGGCGCACACGCCGCGCAGGTGCAGATTTTCAAACGTCCAAAATGGCGCAGAGACAAGAAAGCCTTCTTGCGACGCTAACTCCAGCTTGACGGTGCCGGCCTGCCGCGCCCTGACGGTGATGCGCGCGCCGCTTTGACCGGGATTGCTGACAATAATGTTGTTGCCGGTAAACCGGTAAATCCCTGGCAACAACACAATGTCATCTCCGGGTTGTGCCTGGCGAATCGCCAGCAAGGCTTGCTCTGCCGTGCCCGCTTCGACTGCGCGCCTGCCAGCGCTGCTGGAGATGTCGCCAGACACCGGCTGCACGCCTGCGCTCAGGGCCGGCAGCGGATAGCTGACCGGTTCCATCCGGTCCAGTGCGCGCAGAGTCTGGCCGGCCCATGCGCCAATACCCACAATGACCGGATTGTGGCCGGCAGCGCGGTGCTCGATATAGGGTGCCAACGCACGCGGCGTGCGGTTAAGGTGCTCCAGCGCCAGCAGCGCAAGCAACAGCGGCAAGAGCAGCAGGCAGGCCAAGGCGAGCACCGTGTTTCCCAGCCATCGCTTCTTTTTACGTGTTCCGCGTTCGCGATTCATGGCGCACCTGGCGTCGATATCTGAAGCGCGCTGCGCACTGCATCGGCTCGCAGCGGTGCTTACTCGGGTGCGATGCCGGCATCGCGAATGCGCTGGCCCCAGAGTTGATGCTGGGCGCGCACATACTGGTTGAATTCGTCGATGCTGTTGGGCTCAGACTCGACGCTGATGGCGTTGAGGCGTTCGATCAATTCTTTCGAGGCCAGTGCGCGGTTCATCTGTGTGCTCCACCACGTCACCGCTTCCTTGTGCATGTTGGCCGGGCCGGTGATGCCGGTCCAGCCGGCCAGTTCGGCATTGCGCAGGCCGATTTCGCCCACGGTCGGCACGTTGGGCAGCAAGGCCGAGCGGCGCGGTGAGGCGATGGCGATGGCGTCGAGCTTGCCTGCCTTGACCTGCGCCATGATGACGGCGAGGTCGGCCATGACGAAATTGATCTGGCCGCCGAGCAGATCGGTGAGGGCTGGCGGCTGGCCTTTGTAGGGCACGCCGAGCACCTCGATGCCGGCCGCGCGGTTGAAGGTGGCGGCGGCCACTTG
>JANOYK010000292.1:0-7168 GCA_031428855.1 Burkholderiales bacterium
GCTAAATATTTTTACTGTATTCACGTTAAACCAGACGGCCATGGCGAATCGCGTCAATGTGGCCGACTTCAGCACTTATGCCATTCCGTCCGGAGCAACTGGCACCGGCGACGTTGTCATCAGAGCTGGTACCGCTCAAGGCAACTCTGCATCCAAGGCTGGCGTATTCATAGATGTGGGCAACTTTGGCGCAAAAGTCGGAGGCAATTTCATTTTCAAGGCTGGCAAGGTGTTAGCGCTCGGCGGAATTGCTGACGCGGAACTCAAGGTTGCCAATGCAAGCGTCACGGTAGACGTTGGCGGAAATCTGGTGATCGTTGGCGGCAATACCACTGCGGCGGGAGCGACCGGCGGACGGTCAGCATTTGCGCGATTTGATCCGTTGGCGGTCACAACCGGACAGAGTCTGGCCCTGATCGGTGGTTACGGCGCAAACACCTTTGCCTTGTTGACCAGCCCTAACGACATCAATATCAAGGTGAACCAGGCAGTTGGCGCGCCCGCCACCTTTACGGGCGGGGGGATCAGCGGCGTGGCAGCCGGGTTGATTACGGCCGGGGGTACCGGCACTGGCACCTTTAATTACAATTTGATCTCCAACAAGATTGAACTCTATGTGGTCAATACCTTGCCGATTGGTTCTTTAAGCGCGCCGATTACATTGGTTGGCGGCCCAGCGACCATTGTCACTTTGCCATTCGTTTTGGGAATCGAGGCCAGCGGCGGCTCGGTACTCTCCAACGTCCCAGTCATTCCCGGCATCAATCTCGGCCAACAAATTTATGCCACGGAGTCGACCAGAATCTCGAACGAAAACAACAACAACAAAAAGAACACTGATACTGGGGACGGGTGTTGATGTGCGACATTTGTCACAATCAATATTTCACAACCTGTGACAAATGTCCTCATCAATCTGGGGTACATTGCTTAATATGATGTTGTCGTAATTCGATTGAAACCGGGAGTGCAGTGATGAAAACCTTTGGCTCGTGTGTCTTGAAATCTGCTCTGAAACCGCTGGTTGCGGCTCTGATGATTGCAGCGCCAGCAGCTTGGGCTGACGGCACTGTGCAGCAGTTGTCCGGCACGATTTCGGTCCAAAAAGCGGACGGTTCGACGCGTCTGCTGGCACGCCAGTCCGCCGTCGGCAAGGGTGACACGCTCAACACCGAGCGCGACAGCTATGCCCAGGTCAAATTTGCCGATGGCGCAGTGATGACACTCAAGCCCAATACGCGCATCAAGATTGATGATTTTGCATTTGACGAGAAGGAGCCGGCCAAGGATACGTCAACCTTAAGCTTGCTCAAAGGCGGTCTACGCATGATTACCGGTTTGGTGGGCAAGCGCGGCAATCAGGATGCGCTGCGGCTGGGCACAGCGACGGCCACCATCGGTATTCGCGGCACCACGTTTACGGTGGATGACTGCGTGTCATCAGCTTGCGTGAAGCGGGCAGCGACGCGTGTGAGCAGTTTGGGCGGCAGTGAATATGCCAGCCTCGATAGCGGTACCGCATTCGACTTTCCAGAGGCGTCGGCTGATCCTGAAAAATTTGCCGCATGGGTCAATCTGGATCGCGTGCTGACAAACAACGCACGCAATCCGTTTGCCTTGGTGGGTGAGCAGCTGGCGCAGGCGCAGTCAGATTGCAGCGGTGATAACTGCCTGGCACCTGCGGTCTACGTCGGCGTATCCGATGGCGAGGTGTTGGTGCGCAATGGTGGCGGGGACAATACTTTCCGTGCCGGGCAGTTCGGGCAGATTGCCAACTTTAATTCCCGTCCGTTTACGTTGCCTGGGGACCCCGGTTTGCCGATCTATACGCCACCCGCGACGTTTTTTCAGAATATTTCGGGCAGTGGTGTGCGCGGATCATCTCAATGTGTTGTGCAGTAATTCGGCAACCTGCCTATCTCCAACCCCCGCCCCGAGCGGGGGTTTTTCATTCTGGCGTGCGCTCTATAATTCCCGCATGCCGCTGTCAAGCCCGCCGTCGCCGTTAAACCCGTTGTCCTCCTCGCCAGCCGCCCAGACGCCGCGCCTGACGCGGCTGTTGCGCGAGGCGCGCTGGCTGGTGTTCGTCACCGTAGCGGTGTATCTGGTGCTGATTCTGGCTACCTATCAGCGAGGCGATCCGGCCTGGTCGCATAGCGCCGGTGGCTTGGCGACGTCTAACGCCGGGGGGCGCATTGGCGCGCTAGCGTCCGATGTGCTGCTGTACCTGTTTGGCCTGTCGGCATGGTGGCTGGTGGCGCTGTTGGCCTACCTCGTGATAGCGGGCTACAAACGGCTTACTGGCGATGGGCTTGCTGGCGACGGGCTTGCTGGCGATGGGCTTGCTGGCGATGGGCTTGCTAGCGACGGGCTTGCTGGCAATGCGCGTGCCGGTGCTGCCTCGTACCCGGCGGACTTGGCAACGGATCAATCTGCGGTTGCCGGTACCACCGTGCTGGACCGCCGCTCGCTGTTCGCCGTGTTCGGCGGTTTCGCCTTGTTGCTGGCCTGCAGTGCGGCGCTTGAGAGCCTGCGTCTTTACACCCTCAAGGCCCAGTTGCCTTTGGCGCCGGGCGGCATGTTGGGCGACGTGGCGGGAAAGTTTGCCGAAACCTATCTGGGATTTACCGGGGCGACGCTGGTGCTGCTGCTCGGTGTGGCGGTCGGGCTTTCGCTGTTTACCGGAATCTCATGGCTCACGCTGGCGGAAAAAGTGGGAGCAGGGTGCGAAGCCGCGTTTGGCTACATTAAGTCCAAGCGCGAGGAGCGCAGCGACCGGCAGGCGGGCGCAGCAGCGCTGGAAGAGCGCGAACAGATTGTGGAAGAAGACCGGCGCGAATTGTTTGAAGAACATGCTGCCATCCGCATCGAGCCGCCGGTGATTGAGGTGCCGCAGTCACCACGCGCGGAAAAGGAAAAACAGGTGCCGCTGTTTGCGGACCTGCCTGACAGCGGCCTGCCGCCATTGCATTTGCTCGATGCCGCACCCGAAGTGGTGGAAACCGTGAGTGCGGAGACGGTCGAATTCACCTCGCGCCTGATTGAGAAAAAACTCAAGGACTTCGGCGTGCAAGCTGAGGTCAAGGCAGCCTATCCCGGCCCGGTGATTACGCGTTATGAAATCGAGCCGGCCACCGGGGTCAAGGGCAGCCAGATCGTTGGCCTCGCCAAAGACCTGGCCCGCGCGCTGTCGCTGGTGTCGGTGCGGGTGGTCGAAACCATTCCGGGCAAGAGTCTGATGGGGCTGGAACTGCCCAATCCGAAGCGCCAGGTGGTCAAGCTGTCTGAAATCTGCGGCTCCAAGATATACAACGACAATGCCTCTCCGTTGACCATTGCCATGGGCAAGGACATTGCCGGCAAGCCCGTGATAGCGGATTTGGCCAAGATGCCGCACATGCTGGTGGCGGGTACCACCGGTTCGGGAAAATCGGTTGCGATCAACGCCATGATTTTGTCGCTGCTCTACAAGGCCGAGCCACGCGATGTGCGCTTGATCCTGATCGATCCGAAAATGCTGGAGATGTCGGTGTACGCCGATATTCCACACCTGCTCGCGCCGGTGGTGATCGACATGAAGCAGGCGGCCAATGCGCTCAATTGGTGTGTCGGCGAGATGGAGCGCCGCTACCGGCTGTTGAGTTCGCTTGGCGTGCGCAATCTGGCCGGCTACAACGTCAAGATTAGCGAAGCTGTCAAGAGCGGCAAACCGCTCACCAATCCGTTTTCGCTCACGCCGGATGCGCCTGAGCCGCTCGACAATTTGCCGATGATTGTGGTCATCATCGACGAGCTGGCCGATCTCATGATGACGGCTGGTAAAAAAATTGAAGAGTTGATTGCGCGGCTGGCGCAGAAGGCGCGCGCGGCCGGCATCCACCTGATTCTGGCTACGCAGCGGCCGAGTGTGGACGTGATTACCGGTCTCATCAAGGCCAACATTCCGACCCGCGTGGCATTTCAGGTGTCGAGCAAAATTGACTCGCGCACCATCCTCGATCAAATGGGCGCCGAGTCGCTGCTCGGACAAGGCGACATGCTGTTTCTGCCGCCGGGATCAGGCTTTCCCTTGCGCGTGCATGGCGCGTTTGTGTCCGATGAAGAAGTTCACAAGGTCGTGAACTACCTTAAGTCACTTGGCAGCGCCAATTACATCGAAGGCATTCTCGAAGGCGGTGTGCTCGAAGAGGAGGGTGGTGCGGCAGGCGAGGGCGGCACGGATGCCGAGAGCGACCCGCTGTATGACCAAGCGGTCGAGATTGTGCTTAAAAACAAACGCGCGTCGATTTCGCTGGTGCAGCGGCATTTGCGGATTGGTTACAACCGTGCCGCGCGCTTGCTCGAAGCCATGGAGAAGGCCGGCATGGTGTCGCCCATGCAGGGCAATGGCAACCGCGACATCCTTGCGCCGGCACGGGCCGAATAGCTCGATGCGCATGCCACTGAGATCAAGATGAAAAATTTAACGATAACTTGCCTGCGCACGCGTTTGACAACGGGTGTTGACGTGTGCCTGCCGGCGATGGCAGTGTGCCTGCTGGTTGCGGCCAGCGGCGTGCAGGCTGCAGCGCTGGATGCTTTACATGATTTCGTCAAAGCCACCCGCTCGGGCAAGACCGGATTTACCCAGGTGATTGTCAACAAGAGCGGCAAGGTGTCGAACCCGGCATCGGGCACGTTTCAGTTTCAGCGCCCCGGCAAGTTTCGCTGGGTTTACGACAAGCCGTATGAGCAGTGGATCGTCGGCGATGGCGACAAGCTGTGGATCTACGACAAGGACCTCAATCAGGTCACGGTTAAAAAACTCGGCGGCGCGCTCGGTCAAAGCCCGGCGGCGATTCTGGCCGGCAGCGATGAACTGGAAAAAAATTTCGTCATCAAGGATGCGGGTGTCAAGGATGGTCTCGAATGGCTTGAGGCAACACCCAAGGCCCGCGACACCACGTTTGAAACCGTGCGCATTGGTTTGCGGCGCGATGGCGCGGGTGCCAGCCTCGCCGCAATGGAACTGGCCGATTCGTTCGGCCAGACCTCGGTGCTGACCTTCGGCAAAATGGAGCGCAACCCCGCGCTCGCCGCCGACACGTTCCGCTTCACGCCGCCGAAAGGTGCTGACGTGTTTGGCGATGAAAAATGATCCATGGCATGTCCCTGAAACCATTGTCCACCAACGGTTTCATCTGGATGCCCTCGCAAGACCCTTGCTAGGCAAGGGTTTGGGGCCGGTGGCATGTTGAATTCCACTCCAGACAACCCGGCGCAGTCTACGCTGGTGCAGCAACCGCAGCCGCCGGCGGGGGCATTGGCGGCACAGCGACCCCCGCAGCAGCCGACCGCATCACCACAGCCGCAGCAGCCCCCGCAGCAGCCGACCGCATCACCACAGCCGCAGCAGCCCCCGCAGCAGCCAACGGCAGCACCGCAGCCGCAGCAGCCCCCGCAGCAGCCAACGGCAGCACCGCAGCCTCCAAAGCCCACGCGGCCACAAGCAGCCTCGGCCCGGGCCGCCGAGCACGTTCCCTTGGCAGAACGTCTGCGCCCGGCGAAGCTCGACGATGTCATCGGTCAGTCGCATCTGCTCGGTCCCGGCAAACCGCTGCGCGTGGCATTTGAAACCGCGCGGCCACACTCAATGATCTTGTGGGGGCCGCCCGGTGTCGGCAAGACCACCTTGGCGCGTCTGATGGCGCGCGGGTTTGACGCGCAGTTCCTCGCCATCTCGGCGGTGCTGGGCGGCGTCAAGGAAATTCGCGAAGCGGTGCAGGCAGCCCAGAGTTCACGCAAGCTGGGTCAGGAGACCATTTTGTTTGTGGACGAAGTGCATCGCTTTAACAAGAGCCAGCAGGATGCATTTTTGCCTTATGTCGAATCGGGGCTGTTCACCTTTATCGGCGCGACTACCGAGAATCCTTCGTTTGAAGTCAATGGCGCACTGTTGTCGCGCGCCACGGTGTATGTGCTCGAACCGATCGGTGCCGCCGAGATGCGGCTGCTGCTCACGCGCGCGCAAAGCGCGCTGGCCGGTGCCAGCATTGAGGATGACGCCTGCGAGCGGCTGATTGGCTGGGCCGATGGCGATGCGCGCCGTCTGCTCAATGCGATGGAAATTGTTGACAGCGCAGCGCGCGCCCAGGGGCTGAGTGTGATTGGCCCTGATTTCATTGACACCGCGCTGTCACAAAACCTGCGCCGCTTCGACAAGGGTGGCGACCAGTTTTACGACCAGATCAGCGCGCTGCATAAATCGGTGCGCGGCTCCCATCCCGACGCCTCTTTGTACTGGTTTGTGCGCATGCTCGACGGCGGGGCCGACCCGCGCTATCTGGCGCGGCGTCTGGTGCGCATGGCGGCCGAAGACATTGGCCTGGCCGATCCGCGCGCTTTGCGGATAGCGCTTGACGCTGCTGAAACCTACGAGCGGCTCGGCTCGCCCGAAGGTGAGTTGGCGCTGGCCGAAGCGGTGGTCTATCTGGCCGTCGCACCCAAGTCGAACGCGGTCTACAACGCCTACAACGCGGTGCGCGCACACATCGCCAGCGACCAGAGCCGGCCGGTGCCGCTGCATTTGCGCAATGCGCCGACGCGCTTGATGAAAGACCTCGGCTTCGGCAAACACTATCGCTACGCTCACGATGAAGGCGATGCTTACGCTGCGGGAGAGCAGTATCTGCCAGACGGCATGGAGACGGCAGCGTGGTATCAGCCCGCACCGCGCGGCATGGAAATCAAGATCGGTGAAAAACTCGCGCAGTTGCGCGCGCTCGATGCGGCAGCGAAACCGAAGCGCGGCGCTTAGCACGCTTCACAAAGTAGGCGCGGGTAAAATCAGCCCCCGCATTCATGTAATGACCCGGAATTGAGTCCATGCTTGACATTCAACTGCTCCGCAAAGACATCCACGCTGTCGCCACGCGCCTTGCCGCACGGCCCTTCATGCTGGATGTGCAGGCGTTTCAAACCATCGAGGCCGAACGCAAGCAGGTGCAGATGCGCACCCAGGAATTGCAGGCACAGCGCAACGGCTTGTCCAAACAGGTCGGCGCGCTCAAAGGCAAAGGTGAGGATGTGTCCGCCGTGATGGCGCAGGCCGCCGGGCTTGGGGACGAGCAGAAACACTGCGAGGCGCAGCTTGGTGTGATTCAGGCGCGGCTTGATGCCATGTTGCTCG
>JANOYK010000293.1:0-3413 GCA_031428855.1 Burkholderiales bacterium
TTCACATAGACGATGGTGCCCAGAAACATGCCCACTTGACTGACCCAGTAAAAGGTCCAGGTCTTCATCGAGGTCAAGCCCATCACCAGATTGATGACGAAGAACGGAAAGGCCGGCACCAGGCGCAGCGTGAACAGGTAAAAACCACCTTCCTTGTCGACCCCGGTGTTGATCGCTTTCAACTTGTCGCCAAACTTGGCCTGAATTGAATCGCGCAGCACCAGACGCGCGGCCAGAAACGCCAGTGTCGCGCCAATCGACGAGGCGAACGAGACGATGATGGTACCGGTGACGACACCGAAGATCGCGCCGGCCACCAGCGTCATGATCGCCGCACCCGGCAGCGACAAGGCCGCCACCGTGACGTAGATGGCAAAAAAACCGGCGATGGTCTGCACCTGGTTGGCGGCATAAAACGCCGTAATGTCCGCCTGTTTGCTCTTGATGAAAGCAAGCGACAGATACTGGCCCAGATCAAACGCGAAAAATGCCGCGAACAGCGCGGCAACCAGCGCAATAACAATGAGTTTTCCGGATTTCATGCGTCCTCCTCGTGCAGTGTTTTGTTGGCGCGCTCAAGCAGCGGCGGCGATTGCGGGTTTATACGCAGGCTGCCGCAAGGCGGATGCGGCGGCAGCACGCACGGCACCGCGCATGGCGCGCGCTGGCCGGTAGTCTGGCCCATGCGCGATGCGCGCGCGATACGACAGCGCCGCGGGCGACGCGGCTGGCCAGATGCGGTCGAACTGCGCCAGCCACGCCGCCTGGTCATAGTGCAGCGGCACGCAGTCCAGATGCACGCCATCGATCACGGTGCCGTACAGCGCGCCCAAACGCGGCGGCGCGGCACGGGTCGAGATGCGCGTGATGAGGCCATGCGCAGTACCGGCAAAATTGGGCATGCCGGCGGCACCGTTGTTGAATAGGGCACAGACACCACCCACCGTCTGAAACGTCTCAGCCACCGGCAAGCAGGTGTGGCTGGAGGCGAACACGCGCACCCCAGCGGCGTTAAATAGTGCGGCCACGCGCGCGGCATCGATGGCCTCCTCGCCAAAGGCCCAGCCCGCGAGCGAGTCGGCGTCACCATGCACGATGCCGATGCGCAGGCCGCCCACGGCGGCGACCAGCGTCGCCGGCAATGCCGCCAGACGTTCGCTTACATCCCGCTGGCGCTGCGCCGTCTGCGCGAGCAAGCCCATGATCGCGTTCGAGCGCGCCACGTCGGCATCGTCCACGTAATCCGGATATCCGCAGCCGCAGCCAGCCGCTGCATCACCAGCAAGCAGCTCGGTTTCGACATTGCCGCGCAGGGCGCGGTGTTGCAGCACCTCAGTATTGATGCGCGTAAACGAGGCATCGTCGATGTCAAACCAGTTGAAATCGCCGTTAAACACCAGCTGCGCGTCCGGCTCGATGTCTTTGAGACGCCATAGCGCATCGAGCGCGAACGGGTTGCCGTAAAGGCCGCCGATGACATAGACCGTCTGCGCCGAAAAATCAGGCGCGCGCCGCAGCGACGCCGCGCCATAACGGTACGACAGCGGGCAGGTGCGGCCCGGGCGCAGCGGGTCTGGCACGGCGGCGTTGGGGGCGGTGTGGGGAGCGGTGTGGGGAGTGGTGTTGAAAGCAGGGTTCATGAACGTACCTTAACGCATCTGGCGCACCGGCCTGATACGCGCGTTGCGCGCGCGGATGGTGCTGGCCTGACACTATAAAATGCTCCCTTCACGCTTCGCGGCCAACCCCGGCCCGGCCCGCTTCTTCCCGCTCTTTCCTGCCTCTTCCCGCCGCTTCCCGCCGCTTCCCGCCGCTTCCCGCCGCTTCCCGCCGCTTCCCGCCGCATGACCCGCAACGTCCTCATCCTCTGCACCGGCAACTCCGCGCGCAGCGTGCTGGCTGAAGCCAGCCTCAACGATCTCGGGCGCGGCCGCTTTCGCGCGTTCAGCGCGGGAAGTCAGCCATCGGGGCGTGTCAATCCGTTCGCGCTCGAATTGCTCGCAGCGCGCGGGCATTCCATTGACCGCTTGCGCAGCAAAAGCTGGGACGAATTCGCTGCCCCCGGCGCGCCGGTGATGGATTTCATCATCACCGTGTGCGGCAACGCGGCGGGCGAGACTTGTCCGAGCTGGCCCGGCCATCCGGCCACTGCGCATTGGGGTGTGGAAGACCCGGCGGCTGTGCAAGGCAGCGATGACGGCAAACGCGCCGCCTTTCTCACCGCCTATTCGATTCTGCGGCGGCGCATCGAGCGCCTGCTTGCCCTGCCGCTTGACACACTCAATGCGCCTGCCATCAAGGCGCACTTGATCGAAATCGGCAGCGTGCCATGAGCCAGTCATCCGCAGCATCCCCACCACCACCGCCACTATCCCCGCCGTCCTTGCCACGCCGTCTCACTGCCGAATTTTTCGGCACTGCCCTGTTACTCGCCGTGGTGGTGGGCTCGGGCATCATGGGCGAGCGCCTTGCGGGTGGCAACGTGGCCATCGCGTTGCTCGCCAATTCTCTCGCCACCGGTGCCGGCCTGGTGGCGCTGATCTCCATCTTCGGCCCGCTGTCAGGCGCGCACTTCAACCCGGTGGTGTCGGCGGTGGAAGCATTGATGGGCCGTCTGCAGTGGCGCGCCGTAGCACCCTATGTGCTGGTGCAATGCGCCGGTGCCGTCGCCGGGGTGATCGCCACGCATTGGATGTTCGAGTTGCCGGCGTTGACGGCCTCGGCCCACGTGCGCACCGGCGCGGCGCAATGGTGGAGCGAGTGCGTTGCCACCTTCGGCCTCATCACGGTGATCCTGCACGGCGTGCGCCACCGGCCCGATGCCATCCCAGTGCTGGTGGGCTGCTACATCACCGCCGCGTATTGGTTCACCGCATCAACCTCGTTCGCCAACCCCGCCGTCACGCTGGCGCGCTCGTTTACTGACACCTTCGCAGGCATCCGCCCAGTTGATGCGCCCGGGTTCATGCTGGCGCAAATCCTCGGCGCGGGGCTGGCGCTGTCGCTGTATCGCTGGATGTTTCCGCAACCACCATCGCCCTGAAACCCTTGGTGTGTGCGGGTCGCTGGCTGCACGTTGCGCGAAGCCTTGGTAGCAGCCACTCTTAGGGCATCCCTTGCTGGCAACCGCGATGGGCAGCGTCCACTGCGGCACCTGGTGCCAAGCGCACTTAGCCTACGCCAGCGCGCCCCCGCACGACGAGCCTTGCCCGGCGGTGCAGCCGTAGCAATGCTCGCGCACCACGATGGCGTTGCCATCGAGATCCAGGTCGATCAGATCACGCAGATGGGTTTTCGGTTTGCCCGCCACGCGCAGCGGCAGGCCGAGCATCTGGTTGAAGTCGCAGTCGTAGACGTAGCCTTGATAGTCCACCGACACCATCGAGCGGCACATCACGGTGTCGAGGTTCTGT
>JANOYK010000294.1:0-7682 GCA_031428855.1 Burkholderiales bacterium
TCAAACCGGCAAACTCTTCGCACTCTTCAGGCGGGTAATCCACCACCAGCACACCATCGACGCCCGCGGTTTTGGCTTGCGCAGCGAAAGCTTCAATACCCATGCGCTCAATTGGATTGGCGTAACCCATCAACACCACCGGGGTGGCGCTGTTGGTCTTGCGAAACTCCGTCACCATCGCCAGCACGTCTTTGAGACCAACGCCGAACGTCAAGGCGCGCTCGGCGGCACGCTGGATCACCGGGCCGTCGGCCATCGGGTCGGAGAAAGGCACACCGAGTTCAATCACATCGGAGCCGGTGGCGGCGAGTGCATGCATCAGCGGCACCGTGATGGCCGGGTTGGGGTCACCCGCGCAGATGTAGGGAATCAGCGCCTTGCGGCCTGTGGCCTGTGCGGCGGCGAGTACAGCTTTGATGCGTGACATACATTCCTTGTGAGA
Organism: Burkholderiales bacterium; assembly: GCA_031428855.1. GTDB lineage: Bacteria > Pseudomonadota > Gammaproteobacteria > Burkholderiales > JAEUOS01 > CANJDH01. Next base: position 443 of record JANOYK010000294.1, read on the forward strand.
TCAGATGCCGTGCGTGACATCCATCGGTTGCGCTGCCGGGCGCGGCGGAACTCTCAGTCCGAGTCCGCTGCACCCGCCGATTTCAAAACGTGATGCCGGATTTCTCGGCCACCGTATGCATGTCCTTGTCGCCACGGCCCGATAGATTGACCAGCAGCACTTTGTCCTTCGGCATCGACGGTGCGATTTTGATCGCGTGTGCCACCGCGTGTGACGATTCAAGCGCGGGGATGATGCCCTCGATACGGCACAGCTTGTGAAATGCCGCGAGCGCCTCGCTGTCGTCGATCGGGACATATTCGGCGCGGCCGAGGTCTTTCAACCATGCGTGCTCGGGGCCGACACCGGGGTAGTCGAGACCAGCCGAGATCGAGTGGGTTTCGATGATCTGGCCGTTCGCATCCTGCAACAGATAGGTGCGGTTGCCGTGCAGCACACCAGGAGAACCAGCCGTGAGCGAGGCCGCGTGTTTGCCCGATGCAATGCCCGAACCGCCCGCCTCGACACCGATCAAGCGCACGTTGGCATGGCCGATGTAGGGGTAGAAAATACCCATTGCGTTGGAGCCGCCGCCGACGCAGGCGAGCACCGCGTCGGGCTGCCGGCCAGTCATCTCCGGCATTTGCCACAGGCACTCGGTGCCAACCACCGAGTTGAAGTCGCGCACCATCATCGGATACGGGTGCGGGCCGGCCACGGTGCCGATGATGTAGAACGTGTTCTCGACGTTGGTGACCCAGTCGCGCATCGCTTCATTGAGCGCATCCTTAAGGGTTTTGGAGCCGCTTTCCACAGGCACCACGGTTGCGCCGAGCAACTTCATGCGGTAGACGTTGGCGGCTTGGCGCTTGATGTCTTCTGACCCCATGTAGACCACGCATTCGAGGCCAAAGCGCGCCGCCATGGTGGCGGTGGCTACACCATGCTGGCCGGCACCAGTCTCGGCAATCACACGCGGCTTGCCCATGCGCCGCGCCAGCAGCGCCTGACCCATGGTGTTGTTGACCTTGTGCGCGCCGGTGTGGTTGAGGTCTTCGCGCTTCAGATAAATCTGCGCGCCGCCCAATTCGGCCGACAAACGCTTGCAGTGATAGATCGGGCTGGGGCGGCCGACGTAATGCTTGAGTTCAGAGGCGAACTCGGCGATGAACTCGGGATCCTTCTGATAATGGGCGTAGGCCTTGTTGAGTTCGTCCAACGCATGCATCAGCGTTTCAGAGACGAAGATGCCGCCGTAGGGGCCGAAGTGGCCGCGCGCATCGGGGAAGTTGTAGGTCTTGGGCAGGTCGTCGGGTTTCATGGTGCGTCATCCTTTGCCATTTTTGCGATGTTGTCATCCGCCGCTCTGACAGCGGCGATGAATTGGAGGATCAGCGCGGCATCCTTGATGCCTTTGGCCGATTCCACGCCGCTCGATACGTCTACGCCGAACGGGCGCAGCGCCTCAATCGCGCCGGCCGTGTTTGACGGCCGTAACCCACCAGAGACGACGTAACGCGCGCCCGGTCCGGTTAACTGTTTTTGAATGAAGTCCCAATCGAACACCTCGCCGCCACCGCCGTAGCCCTCGACAAAAGCGTCGAGCAAGATGCCGCGCGCGGTGTTGTATTGCTGCGCGAATTTTAGCAAATCGAGACTGGGAGTGACGCGTGCGGCCTTGATATAGGGCAGATCGAACTGGGCGCAATAGTCTGGTGTTTCGTCACCGTGAAATTGCAGCAATTGCAATTGCGCGGTGCGGGCGGTCTCGCGCACCCGTGCCGCGTCTTCGTTGACGAATAAACCTACAGCCGTCACAAACGGTGGTACCAGGGCGCACAGTTGCTGCGCGCGCGCCGGCGCCACATAGCGCACGCTTTTGGGGTAGAACACAAAACCAATCGCGTCGGCACCGGCCTCTACCGCTGCCGTTAAATCGGCCTCGCGCGTGATGCCGCAAATTTTGATGCGGGTGCGTGTCATGTCGACAACTCTGCCAGGGCTTCGGGCGTGGATACCGGAAATGCTGCGGGCGGGAAGGGCGGCAAGGCCCAGCGCGCGTCATAGCGGATTTGCGACAAATACAAACCGCAGGGTGAAAACGTTGGCGCGGCGAGCGTGCGCGTGCGGCTCGAGAGCAGTTCCGCCATCCATGCGGGCGCATGATTGCCCTTGCCAATGTACACCAGCGAACCGACCATGTTTCTCACCATGTGATGTAAAAAAGCGTTGGCCTCAAAGGTGAATTGAATCACATCGCCGCTGCGCGTGATATCGATCCGGGATAGAGTGCGCAGCGGGCTTTTGGCTTGGCATTCGGATGAGCGGAACGTAGAAAAATCGTGCTCGCCAATCAAGTGTGCGGCGGCTTCGCGCATCGCCTCAAGATTGAGCGGCACATGAAACCAGCCGATCGTGGCGGCATGCAAGGCCGGGCGGTGCGGCCGGTTGAGCAAAAAATAATCGTAGCGCCGCGTCTGGGCTGAAAAACGCGCGTGAAATTCCCCGTTTACGCGCACCGCCCACTGCACCGCAATATCCGCTGGCAGATGGGTGTTGACGCCCTTGACCCAGGCGCTGTCAGGCCGCTCTGCCAGCGTATCAAGATGCGCCACCTGCGCGCGCGCATGCACGCCGGTGTCGGTGCGGCCGGCGCAGACGATACGCACCGGCTCGCCAGCAATGGCGCGCAGGGCCTGCTCCACCGTGTCCTGCACCGTGCGCCCGCCCGGCTGGGTTTGCCAGCCGTTGTAGGCAGCGCCGTTGTATTCAAGCCCGAGCGCGATCCGCATACCTTCACCGGCAGAGGGAAGCTTGAGCAGCTATTGAAAGGGGCGTCTGCTGCGCTGGCGCGGAGTCAGCCAGCGTCATAAAGGCCGGTGCCATGAAAACGGGTGGCGCGAAGCCACCCGTTTTATTGCTGTCTTGCACTGCGCCGCACTGGACGGCGCAGGCACTGCCCGCACGCGATAGCGAACAGATCACCCAATGGCTGCGAGCAGTTTCTGCGCTTCTGCTTTTTGCGCAGCGCTGCCTTCGGTCACCACTTCCTTGAGCAGCTCTTTGGCACCGTCTTTATCACCCATCTCCTGGTAGGCCTTGGCCAGATCCAGTTTGGTTGCCACATCGTCGGCTGGCGCGGCCGGCGCAGCACCCGCTGCCGCAGGCAGATCAAGCGAGATCGAGCCAAAATCAAAATCGACACTATTGCCGGCCGGGGCGGGCGCAGCCGCGGGAGCTGCCGCAGGCGCAGGCGCGCTGGACCCGAGGTCAAAATCAAAATCGACACTCATGCCCGCATTAGATGGCAACGGTGCCATGCTCATACCGGACAATTCCGAGGTTTTGTCTGCCGCCGCCATCCCGCCATCCATCGCCGGGGGCGCGTCAATAATCAGTGTGCCGCTGGGTTTGAAATCGGTATCGGGTGCTGCTGCGCGACCGGCTGCGGGCGCAGCTGGCGCATCACCAAATCCCAAGTCAAAATCAATTGACGGCGCGGGCTTTGATGCGCCGGAGGCGTCGAGCGCGATATCCGGTTTGCCCGGTGCTGCGGCCGGTGCGTCGCCGCCCAAATCAAAGTCGAGGTCAATGCCGCCTGCCGGTGCGTTGTTCTGCATGGCCTCGAGCGCCACTGTCTTGGTCAATGGATCGGCTTCCGCTGGCGCGGCACCGCCGTACGCCGGCATCGTCATAGTCTTGTCGGCTGTGGATGTGGCCGCAGCAGGCACGCCGCCCGCTGGAGCCGCAGCCGCTGCTGCACCGCCATACATGGCGTTGCCCGGGTCAAGCAGCTGACCAAGCGTGGCGGCTTTTTCCCATTGCTCACCCTGCCCGCCTGTGGCGGTACGAAGATCATTGGCAGTGGCGCTAAACGAGGCGGCATCACCACGCTGGTTGTAAATCTCCAGCAATTTGAGGCGCACGGTCTGCCGGTTGGGATCCTTCTGCAGCGCTTCCTTGAGAATTTCTTCGGCTTGGGCGTCACGACCATAAGCCATATACACATCGGCTTCGGCTATCGGATCGACTTCATCGGTATCGACCGCACCGGAGCCAGCGGCGGCGAAATCGCTCTGGAATGAACTGTTGCCGGTGTCAACACTCTGACCGCCGGTATTGCCGAACACGGAGTTGGCTTTGAGATCGCCACCGGAAATGATGCTGCTGCCGATGCCAGTAGTGGCCTCCTTGCGTTTGCGGCGCACCGCGAAGGCGGCGTAGCCGCCCAAGAGCGCAAGCACACCGCCACCTGCACCGAGGTACACCGGATTGCCGAGGAATTCATCGACCAGGCTTGGCTCAGGTGGCGGGGGCGGGGGGGGCGGCGCGGCTTTCTTGGCTGCGGGCTTCGCATCGATTTTTGGTGCGTCGGCCTTTGGCGCGTCAACCTTTGGCGCATCAGCTCCGGGGACATCAGTCTTTGGCGCATCCACCGATTTTGCGGGTTCAGGTGCTTTGGCAGATTCTGCGGCCTTGGGGGATTCGACCGCCTTGGGAGGTTCCGCAGCTTTGGCAGGCTCCGGTGTTTTGGCGGGTGCGGGTGCAGGTGTGGGAACAACGGCGACCGCCTTGGCAGCATCCACCACTTTCGCGGGTTCAGCGGCTTTCGGAGGTTCCGGGGCCTTGGCTGGTGTCGGCGCAGGTGCCGGTACGGGTGGGGGGGGGGCTACAGCGGCCTTGGGCGCGTCCGCCTTCGTCAGTTCAGGTGCCTTGGCCGGCGCGATCGACACAGGCGGCGTGACCGGGCCTTGTGCTACCTGCGGCTGCGCGCCTTTGGCTTGCGCGCCTTTTTGCAAATCGGCCAAGCTTTGATTTTTCAGCTCTGCAATTCTTTGCAGGTCTTTGACATTGCGCTCCAGTTCAGTCTGACGCGCTTTGGCATCACGCAGCTCGCGCTCTTTGGAAATACGGTCTTCCTCGCTGGCTTTCGGCTTGACCGCGCCTTTGCCGCCATCTTTAAGGGCCGCTGGATCCGCCTTCGACAACTTGAGCTTGTCAGCTGCCGCGCCTGCTGTCACTTTATCTTCGACTCTTGCGGTGATTTTTCCTTTGGCTTCCTGTCTTGCTGCGGCCGGTTTGGGAGCCGACGCGGTCTGTACCCCGCCCGCAATTTTTTCTTGATAGGATTTCCAGTCGGCTGACTGCGCAGCGATCAGACGGCGCGCATCCACCGGCGCAACCGCTGCTGCTGCTTCTTTGTCCGGAATCGACAGAATCACACCGCTCTTCAGGCGATTAACGTTGCTGCCGATAAACGCATCCTGGTTGGCGCGCTGGAGCGCGACCAGCATTTGGTCCAGCGTTACGCCATCGGTCCGCGCTTGACGCGCGATCTTGCCCAGGGTGTCGCCCTTTTTGACTTCATAGCTGCCGCTGACACCGGTCGGCTTAGGCTGCGCCGTTGGCCGCACCGTTGGTTGCACTGAGGGCTGGTCGGCAGGCCGCACCGGCGCAGGCGTTGCAACCGCTGGTGCCGGTGCCGGTTGTGCCACCGGCGCTGCCGGTTTGGGTTTGGGTTCGGGTGCGGCTACCGGCGCGGCGGGCTGCGGCGCGGGCTTCATGTCCACTGGGTCGAGCAGGAAGGTGTATTCACGCAGCAAACGGCCATTGGCCCACGTCAGTTCCACCAGCGCATCGACAATCGGATCGTTCACCGGCTGGGTCGACGTCAAGCGGATGAAATATTGACCACCTGGACGGCGGTCCACCGCCATCCGCACGCTCAGCAAAGTAGCGTTAAATTCGACGCCGGCCGCACGGTAGGCTGCCGGCGACGCCAGCCGCGCGGCCAGACTGCTAGCTTCCTCACGTGACACCGAGGTCAGGTCAATTTCCGCCTGGAGCGGCTGCCCCAAGCCGGACATGACATTCAGACGGCCCAGACCAGCGGCATACGCGGGTGACCACAGCACCGCGCTAGACAACGCAAGCGCTGTAGCAGCAGCAATTTTCTTTAGTTTGAGTTGTCTCACAGTGTACACCCCCGGCTCCCAGTCAATCGCTTACACATGGGTGGCCAAATTTCGCTAATGATTTCTTCTCTGGCTCGAATCGTACCGAAAATCCTGATGCAGCACCGCCGAAAGCCTGCCCAACGCTTACCCGTTGCCTGCCCTATCCATCCCAATCCAGACCAAATCCCGGCGAGCCAATTCCTAATTTATGAAGGTAACATCAAAAGGTTAGCGATGCAAGCTGAGCCTTGACTTGAAGTCTTGGCGAGGGCGCAATTGTTGCATATGCGCGATTTGCCGCCCGCATCGTTCAATCAACCAAGATTCTCAACATCCGGCGCAACGGCTCAGCCGCGCCCCACAGCAATTGATCGCCTACCGTAAATGCGGACAAATACTGCGAGCCCATTGCCATTTTGCGCAAGCGGCCGACCGGTGTTTCGAGCGTGCCCGTCACCGCAGCGGGCGATAGCTGCCGCATCGTCGCGTCACGCTGATTCGGGATCACTTTGGCCCACGGATTGGCGTTCGCCAGCAGGCCCTCAATGTCGCTCAGGGGCACATCGCGCTTGAGCTTGATGGTCAGTGCCTGGGAGTGGCAGCGCATTGCCCCAATCCGCACGCACAGACCATCAATCGGAATCGGATTTGCGCCGTTGGCACCGTTCAATCCCAGAATCTTGTTGCCTTCGGCACCGGCCTTCCATTCTTCCTTCGACATGCCGTTGCCGAGGTCTTTGTCGATCCAGGCGATCAGCCCGCCGGCCAGCGGCACGCCAAAATTGGCGGTGGGGAAACTCTCGTCACGCAAAATGCCCGCAACTTCGCGGTCAATGTCGAGAATCGCCGAGGCTGGATCGTCCAGCATCTCTTTGGCGACGCGGTGCGCTTCGCCCATTTGGGTCAGCAACTCGCGCATGTTTTGCGCGCCCGCGCCGGAGGCGGCCTGGTACGTCATGGCGCTCATCCACTCCACCAGATTGGCCTTGAACAAGCCATCGAGCGCCATCAGCATCAGACTCACGGTGCAGTTGCCACCGATGTAATCTTTGACCCCGCTGCCCAGGGCGTTTTTGATGACCGGCAAATTGACCGGATCGAGAATGATGACCGCATCGTCCTTCATGCGCAGGCTGGAGGCAGCGTCAATCCAGTAGCCGTTCCAGCCGGCCGCGCGCAGCTTGGGGTAGACCGCGCTGGTCCAGTCACCCCCCTGGCAGGTGATGATGATGTCCATGCGCTTTAACGCATCGATATTGGCAGCGTCCAGAAGCGTGCCGGTGTCTTTACCGTTGATGACCGGG
>JANOYK010000295.1:0-2084 GCA_031428855.1 Burkholderiales bacterium
GTGTTCTGGTTTGCCGATCTGCTGGTGTTCAAGAAGCGGCGCGAGGCAGCATTTGCCGCCGAGGTGAAGGCGCTGGACGCGCGCTTGGCGGTCAACCCGGCTGTGTATGCGGGCGATCATCGTGACAACGAGGTGGAGCGCCTGACCCATGAGAAGCGCACACCGCCCGCGTGGCTGGAATTTCCGGCCAGTTTCTTTCCGGTGATTGCGGTGGTGTTCGGTTTGCGCTCGTTTTTGGTCGAACCGTTCAAAATTCCATCGGGTTCGATGATCCCAACCCTGCTGATTGGTGATTTTATTCTGGTCAACAAATACACCTATGGCGTGCGGCTGCCAGTGCTCCATACCAAGATCATCGATGTTGGCACACCGAAGCGTGGCGACGTCATGGTGTTCCGTTATCCGGTCGATCCGTCGTTTGACTATATCAAGCGCGTGGTCGGTGTGCCGGGGGACAAAATTTCCTATCAAAACAAAAGGTTAAGCATCAATGGCGTGGATGTGCCGGTGGCACCGCTGCCCGATTATCTGCATCGTGAGCGCGCCAGCTACGCCAAACAATTTACCGAAACCTTCGATGGTCAGCCGCATAAAATGCTGAACGACGAAGATGCGCCGTCGTTCATTACTTCGGCCTCTGAATTCCCGTACCGGCAAAATTGCCTCTACAATAATGCCGGTGTCATTTGCACTGTTCCAGCGGGCCATTACTTCATGATGGGCGATAATCGGGACCAGTCTGCCGATAGCCGCTTTTGGGGATTTGTGCCCGAAGCGAATATTGTCGGCAAGGCGTTTGGCATCTGGATGAACTGGACCGGAACGCTCAATTTTGATTTGTCCCGCGTCGGCGGATTCGACTAAACAGCACATATAAAAGAAAAGGGGTGACTATGCGTACCACAATCCATTCACAGCGTGGCGTCAGCATGCTCGGCATATTCCTGATTTGTGCCGTGATCGTGCTTGGAGCCGTTGGCATGCTCAAGGTCATTCCGGCCTACATCGAATTTGGCACCATCAAAAAGGCTGCGTCAGGTTCAAGAGATGGAGCCAAGACGGTGGCCGATGTCGTGCGCGGATTTGACAAACGCGCCCAAGTGGATGACATCACTGCCATTTCAGGAAAAGATCTTGAAGTGACCAAAGAGGGCAATAACATTATTGTGTCGTTCAAATACGAAAAGAAAGTCCCTCTGTTCGCGAACGTCAGTGTGTTATTTGAATTCTCCGGCAGCACCAACGACCCTTGAGCTTCAGAGCCTGAATCCAGGCTCTTGCCGCACCCAGCATGGATGTCAGCGAACTCGAATCCCGCCTCGGCCACACCTTTGGAGCAGCACGTCTGCTGACCCAAGCGCTGACGCATCGCAGTCACAGCACCACGCATAACGAGCGCCTCGAATTCCTTGGCGATAGCGTGCTCAACTGTGCGGTCGCACATCTGCTGCACGAGCGTTACACCAAGCTGGACGAAGGGGACCTGTCGCGCCTGCGCTCCAATCTGGTCAAGCAACAGACCCTCTACGAAGTCGCGCAACGCGTCGAGCTGGCACGCCATCTGCGTCTCGGCGAGGGCGAACTCAAAAGCGGTGGTTTTCGCCGTCCCTCCATTCTGGCCGATACGCTCGAAGCCCTGTTTGGTGCGGTGTTTCTCGACGGCGGCTTTCAGGCCGCGCGCGCGGTGATTGCCAAACTCTATCATCCGATTCTCGAAACGGTCGACCCGCAGACGCTTGGCAAGGATGCCAAGACCCTGCTGCAGGAGTATCTGCAGGGCCGCAAGATCGCGCTACCCACCTACAACGTGGTGGCCACCCATGGCGCCGCGCACAATCAGGAATTTGAAGTCGAGTGCGTGATTCCCAAGCTGGACATCCGTGTGACCGGAGCGGGTGCGAGCCGCCGCTCCGCCGAGCAGCAGGCAGCCAAGAAAGCGCTTGAGCTTGCGCCGAAAGAGACACCACGCAAGACGCGGCGTACGCGCAAGGATGGCGCGCCGGACAAGTTGTCTGCAACCGTGACCGCCGCCCCCCTAGAGGACGCTTCCAAAGACGTGAAAGATACCAAACTCGCCTTGAAAG
>JANOYK010000296.1:0-2686 GCA_031428855.1 Burkholderiales bacterium
GGCTGACATGCTGATTCAGCACATCGGCATGAAAGAAGGCGGCGTTGACAAATTGAAGGGCAAGAAAATCGCGCTGGTGTATCACGACAGCCCGTATGGCAAAGAGCCAATCGCGCTGCTGCAAGAGCGCGCCAAGATGCACGGCTTCGAGCTGTCGCTGCTGCCGGTGACGCATCCGGGCGTTGAGCAAAAAGCCACCTGGCTGCAAGTGCGCCAAAACCGCCCTGACTACCTGTTCCTGTGGGGCTGGGGCGTGATGAACTCGACCTCGATCAAAGAGGCGGTGGCAGTCGGTTACCCGCGCGACAAGATGTATGGCGTGTGGTGGGCCGGTGCTGAACCCGACGTGCGTCCTGCCGGTGATGGCGCCAAGGGCTACAACGCGCTGACCTTCATGGCACCGGCCGGTCAAGGCAAAGTGCATGCCGATGTGTTGAAGCACGTGCATGACAAAGGCCAGGGTACCGGCGACAAAAAAGAAATCGGCGAAGTGCTCTACAACCGTGGCTTGGTGGCAGCGATGATGAGTGTCGAAGGCGTCAAGCGCGCCCAGACCAAATACGGCAAAAAGCCGCTCAAGGGCGAAGAAGTGCAGTGGGGCCTTGAGAACCTCGCGCTGGACCAGAAAGCCCTGGCGGCGATCGGTTTTGCCGGCTTTGCCGACCCGATCTCCACGTCTTGTGTTGACCACGAAGGTGGCAGTACCGCGCGCATCCATACCTGGGACGGCAGCAAATGGGTGGTCGGGGCCGAACGTTACACGGCTGACCAGCAGATCATCAAACCGATGATTAAGGCCTCTGCGGCCAAGTACGCGACCGAGAAGAAGGTTGCCGTGCGTGATTGTGCCAAGGAACTGGCCTCCAAGTAAGCGCCAAGCAGGCTGATGCATCCGGAGGCGCTGCGGGCAGCCGCAGCGCCTTCTGTCATTGTTGCTGGATATTTTTTGCCGGATATGGTCCGGCAGATTTTTCATGACGGGCTTTCCATGAGCGCTCCCCTGTTGTCGGTCAACGGCATTGAAGTTATTTACAACCACGTCATCCTGGTGTTGAAGGGGGTGTCGTTCACGGTGCCGCAAGGCGGCATCGTCACCCTGCTTGGCGGCAACGGCGCCGGCAAAACCACCACCCTGCGCGCGGTGTCGCGCCTGCTCAAGGGTGAGCGCGGCGAGGTCACCAAAGGCAGCATTGAATACAAAGGCGAGCGCATCGACAAATACACCACCTACGATCTGGTCAAGCGCGGTGTGGTGCAGGTGATGGAAGGGCGGCATTGCTTCGCCCACCTGTCGGTTGAAGAAAATTTGCTGACTGGCGCCTACACCCGCAACCTGTCGCGGGCCGACCTCGATGGCAGTCTCGAAAAGGTCTACGCCTACTTCCCGCGCCTCAAAATGCGCCGCACCTCGCAAAGCGGCTACACCTCGGGCGGCGAGCAGCAGATGACCGCGATTGGCCGCGCCCTGATGGCGGCCCCGACCATGATCCTGCTCGACGAGCCGTCGATGGGTCTCGCGCCGCAAATCGTCGAAGAAATTTTCGAGATCGTTAAAGACCTCAACACCAAAGAAAAAGTCAGCTTCCTGCTGGCCGAGCAAAACACCACGGTAGCGTTGCGCTATTCCAACTATGGCTACATTCTGGAAAATGGCCGGATCGTGATGGACGGCGAAGCCTCGTATCTGGCCAACAACGAAGACGTCAAAGAGTTTTATCTCGGCGTCTCGTCCGGTGAGCGCAAGAGCTTCCGTGATGGCAAGCATTACAAGCGGCGCAAGCGCTGGCTGGCCTGATCCGCATTGGTCTGCGTTGGTCTGCGTTGGCCTGCATCGGCCTGCTCCGGCCCGCACTGGCCCGCCCCGGCCTGCAACCAAGCATTCTCTCCAGCCCCGCCGATGCGGGGTTTATTTTTCACGCTGCTTTCACACCCCTCCCGCCATGACCACACACTACGACGCCCTCGAAACCCGCCCCCCGGCCGAGCGTGAAGCCGCGTTGATGCGCGCGCTGCCGCTGCAGGTGGCCAACGCGAAAAACAACACGGCCGGTTTTGCGAAAATTCTCGCAGCAGTTGATCCGGCCACCGTCACCACGCGCGCGGCGCTCGCTGCCTTGCCGGTCACGCGCAAATCTGACCTCAAAGAAATGCAGCGCGGAGCATTGCCATTCGGCGGCCTGGTGGCGATCAAACCGGGGCGCGCACGCAAAATCTTCATGTCCCCCGGCCCGATTTATGAACCCGAAGGCCGCCGTGATGATTACTGGCGCACTGCGCGCGCCCTGTTCGCGGCGGGCTTTCGCGAAGGCGACATCCTGTTCAACACCCTCTCGTATCACCTCACGCCTGCGGGCAGCATGATCGAAGCCGGTGCGATGAAACTCGGCTGCGCGGTCATCCCCGCTGGTGTGGGCAACACCGAACAGCAGATTGAAGCTATCGTCGACTTGCAGCCGACAGCCTACGTCGGCACCGCCGCGTTCCTGCGCATCCTGGTAGAAAAATTTATCGAACTGGGCCAGCCGTTCCCGATCCAGCGCGCCGTCACCGGCGGCGATGCACTCACCCCCAGCCTGCGCCAATGGCTCAAACAACATGGTCTGGTCACCGTGCTGAACTTTTTCGGCACGGCTGACCTGGGCAACATCGCCTATGAATCCGAAGCCTCGACCACGCAATCGGCCGG
>JANOYK010000297.1:0-3970 GCA_031428855.1 Burkholderiales bacterium
CATGCACCACGCAGCCGATGATGCGGTGCGGATCAAGCGCGCGCAGCATCGCGCCATCGGCGTCAAGCGTGCGCACCGGCTCGCCGTCAAAGCGCCCGCCTTCACGGAAAAAATACCACCACGGCACACCGTTGATGGCCGCCACCACCACGCTTTCTGGTTCGATCAGGGGCGCGAGGCGCGGCAGCATCGCCGGTATTTGATGTGCCTTGAGCGCGATGAAAATGATTTCCTGCTGACCCGCTTCGGCGGCGAGCGCCGCCGGGTCTTCGTGCGCATGCACCCGCACGGTGATGCGGCCTTCTTTGGTGACCAGCGTCAAACCGCGCTCGCGGATCGCGGCCAGATGCGCGCCGCGCGCGATCACGCTGGTCTCAAACCCGGCATGCGCAAAGCGCGCCGCCAGCACCCCGCCGATGGCCCCTGCGCCAACGATGCAAATTTTCATTCTGGCTCCGTCAACTGTTGTTTTGCGTTGACAGGATTATGCGGCAACCGGGCAGTTGCTTCTCGACAAAGCGCTTGGCCGGGGCCGGATGCCTGGCGCCCACGCTACATGCCCAGCGCCGTGACGTGGTCCAGTATTTGCCCCGGCGTGGTCCACCAGGCGCGGCCATCGTTGCAGATGTGCTGCAGCGCGCGCCGCAGTTGACGCAAGCGGTGCGGCTGGCCCACCAGATACGGATGCAGCGCAATCCCCATCACCAGCGGCTGGCCCGCACCGGCACCGGTGCCGCCTGGCCCTCCCGCTGCGTTTGCGGCACCTGCTGCATGCACGGCCCCGGCCGCACCAAATCCTGCCGCGCGTTTCGGCACGGCACCCATCGCCTGCACCATCATCTCGTCATAACAATCCATCACCATGTTGGCGAATTCCTCGGCGCCGCACTGGCGTCCGATCACTGCGGGAATGTCATTGATCTCCTGCGGATAGGGGATGCTCCACAAGTCACCGGCGCGCGTCGCCATTTTTTGCGGCTGATCGTCGTGGCACCAGTTGAGGTTGTAGGCGTATCCGGCTTCCTTGAGCAAATCGGGGGTGACCGCGCTCTCGGAAATCCACGGTGAGAGCCAGCCGCGCGGCGCAGCGCCCTCCTCTTTGGCGATGCGGGCGCTGCAGGCGGCGATCAGTTTTTGTTCGGCGTCCTGATTCATGTCGCCCTGGCGCTCGGCGTTGGTGTGGCCGTGGCCGATCACCTCTGCACCCCAGGCGTACTGGTCTTTGCGAAACGCGGCAATCACTTCGGGGCAGTAGTCGTAGAGCGCGGTGTTGATGAGCAGGCCGACCGGCAATTTGAGTTGGTCGAACAAATCGCGGCAGCGCCAGACACCGACGCGGTTGCCGTAGTCGCGCCAGGCGTAGTTGAGGACATCGGGGTCGCCGGAGGGGGCGAGTTTTGCGCCGAGGCCCTGGCCGAATTCAAAGTGCTCAAGGTTGAAGCCGAGATAGACCGCGAGACGTTTTCCGTCCGGCCAGGTGTAATCAGGGCGGCGCGTGATCGGCGAATAGGGATAGCGATTGTGGGTGGCGAGCTGGCGCAGCATGATGGGGGGCGATGGTTGGATGATGGGACGGTGCGATGGTGCGACGGTGCGATGGGCGGCCGTAACGGTTCAGATTTCATCAATGACGGTGGAGCGTGGCGCTTCACCGCTATCACCCTTGTCACCGAGCGCATAGCGGTCACGCGTGTTGATGTAAAAGCTCGCACCAAAACGCGCCACCGGGAAGTAGTGCTGCAACCGGACGCGATGCTTCTCCAGATCAATCAACTCATCACGCGCGTGCAGCCACAGCACCTTGCCGATGAAAATATAACGGCTGTCCGTCTCCAGTTTCTCCCACAGCCGGCATTCAAACGCAACTGGCGCTTCGGCAATCCGGGGCGGCTTGACTGCATTGGACGGCAATGTGGTAAAGCCCACCAGCGCCACTTCGCTTTGATCGGGTGGCAGGCTGGCACCGCAAGCATGCATCTGCTCTGCAATCGCTTCGTCCGCCAGATGCACCACAAACTCGCCATTGGCGAGAATGTTGGCGGCGGTGTCCTTGAGGCCGCCTGCGCTGCCATGCCCTGAGTTTTTGTTGAGGCTGATCATCACGATCGGCGGCTCTTCGCCCATCATGTTGAACATGGAAAACGGCGCGGCGTTGACCACTCCCTGCGCATTGATGGTGGTCACCAGCGCAATCGGGCGCGGCACGATCAGGCTGGCCATCAGCTTGTAGCGCTGATACTCCGTGAGAGTGGAAAAGTCGAGTTGCATGGCGGAACCGTTGGGGCGGCGCGCGCTACGCTGCCAGCAAATAGCGCGTCTTGAACTGTTCCGCCGGCAGCGGCTGGCTGAACAGATAGCCCTGGTAGTGGTCACAGTGCATGCCGCGCAGCACCTCGGCCTGCTCGGGTGATTCGACGCCTTCAGCCACCGTCTTCATGTCAAATTTGCTGGCCATCGCGATGATGGCGGCCACAATCGCGCGCGCGTCGGCGTTGCTGTCCAGATCATGCACGAACGACTGGTCGATCTTGAGCACATCAAAGTCCATGTTGCGCAAATAGCTCAACGAGGAATAGCCGGTGCCAAAATCATCGAGCGCAATTTGCACCCCGAGCGCTTTGATTTGGCGCATGGTGTCCAGATGCATCGCCACATTGCTCATCATCACGGTTTCGGTGATTTCGAGATCGAGCAGGCCGGGCGGCACGCCGGTCTCGCGCAGCACCGCAGCTAGCTGGGCCGGCAGCGCCGCCGAAAATTGGTGCGCCGACAGATTGCAGGCCACCGGCACCGGCGCCAGGCCGGCGTCGAGCCAGCGGCGCAGTGTGGTGCAGGCCTCGCGCAGCACCCAGGCGCCGATCGGCACGATCAGACCGGTCTCCTCGGCGACGCTGATAAAACGGCCCGGCGGCATCATGCCGCCGCCCGGCAGATGCCAGCGCAACAGCGCCTCACAGCCGGTCACCAGTCCGGTTGAGAAACTGACCTTGGGCTGGTAGTGCAGGGCGAACTGGCCGCGTTCGACCGCGCGGCGCAATTGCTGCTCCAGCGCCATGCGCTCCTGCAAACGGCGGTTCATGCTGGCGGTGAAAAACCGGTAGCCATTGCGCCCGGCATCCTTGGCCGCATACATCGCCAGGTCGGCATTGCGCAGCAGGTCTTCCTCGTTGCGCGCATCGTCCGGGTAGACGCTGATGCCGATGCTGCACGACACCTTCATCACGTGGCCGTTGCAGTCAAACGGCGCGGCCAGCGCTTCAACCAGTTTTTGCGCAGGCGCGCCGGCATCGCCCACTGCGCCCAGACCTTCGAGCATCAGCAAAAATTCGTCGCCGCCAAAGCGCCCGACCGAGTCAGCGCCGCGCACCACCGCCGACAGCCGCGCCGCCGCCTCGATCAGCACTTGATCGCCGGCCAGGTGGCCGAGCGTGTCGTTGATATTCTTGAACTGGTCAAGGTCGACAAACAGCAGCGCGAGACGGGTGTTGTCGCGCGCGGCGCGCGCCAGCGCGAGGCGCAGGCGGTCGGTAAACAGCAGCCGGTTGGGCAGCCCGGTCAAATAATCACGCGTCGCCAAATGCTCAATCTGACGATCCGCCTGCTTGCGCGCGGTCACGTCGGTCAGCATGGTGACGACGTAGGTGACGCCGTCCAGGTCCACGTTCTCTGACGACGCCAGCACATCGACAATATTTCCTGATTTGGTGCGCATGAGGGTTTCGAGATTGCGGACCTTGTCGCCACGCGCGAGGACTGCCTGGCGGCGCGCCCTGAAATCGGGCTCCACCCACAGATGCAGACTGTCGGAAGTATGGCCCTCGATCTCCTCAGGGCTGTAGCCGAACAGCTGGTGCCAGGCGTTGTTGCAGCGCCGGTCACTGCCGTCAGAGGCGCGCGCCATCACGATCGGGTGCGGCCCGACCTGAAACACCTGGGTCAGGCGCGCTTCGAGCTGGGCGCGCTCGCGCTC
>JANOYK010000298.1:0-2037 GCA_031428855.1 Burkholderiales bacterium
TCGTGAATGTCCTGCTTGTCGCGCAGCAACTGAAAATACCAGGAGCCGTCTTTGGTGTCGCCCACCATCACGCCGCCAATAATCTTGTTGTCCTTGATGACCAGCTTTTTGTAAATGCCGCCAAACGGGTCGTTGAGCACGATCTCTTCCGCGTCCGGCCCGCCGGTGAAGTCGCCGGCCGAAAACAAATCGACGCCGGTGACTTTGAGTTTGGTCGAGGTCACGGAGCCTTCATAGCGGCCAATGCCGAAATTGGCCAGGTGGTTGGCGCACACCTTGCCCATTTCAAACAAGGGCGCGACCAGACCATAAGCGATGCCGCGATGGGCCACGCACTCGCCGACGGCGTAGACGCGCGGGTCGAACGTCTGCATCGTGTCGTTGACCGCAATGCCGCCGCTGCGGCCCGGGTTGATGTGCAGCCCCGCTGATTGGGCCAGCGCCGTGTTGGGGCGGATGCCGACCGCCATCACCACCAGATCCGCGGGAATCGTTTCAGCGTTCTTGAATTTCACCGCGCAGACGCGCCCGCCTTGGTGTTCGGCTCCCTTGACCAGTTCAGCAGTCTGCGCCTCAAGCATGAATTTCAAACCCTTGGCTTCCAGCGATTTCTTGAGCATGTCGGCGGCGGTGCGGTCCAGCTGGCGTTCCATCAGCCACGGCATGATATGCACCACCGTCACGTCCATGCCGCGCAATTTGAGGCCATTGGCGGCCTCCAATCCGAGCAGGCCGCCGCCGATCACCACCGCATGTTGGTATTGTTTGGCCGCGTCAATCATGGCATCGGTGTCGGCGATGTCGCGATAGCTGATGACACCCGGCAAATCCTTGCCCGGCACCGGCAGCATGAACGGGTTGGAACCGGTCGCGAGCAGCAGGCGGTCGTATTCTTCGACGGTGCCGTCTTCGGCAATCACCTGGCGCTTGACGCGGTCAATCTTCATCACTTTTTTATTCAGGTGCAGGGTGATGTGGTGCTGTTGGTACCAGGCCACATCGTTAAGCATGATGTCGGCAATCGTCATCTCGCCGGCCAGCACCGGCGACAGCAGGATGCGGTTGTAGTTGGCGTGCGGCTCGGCGCCGAACACGGCGATGTCGTACAAATCGGGCGCAATCTTGAGCAGCTCTTCGAGTGTGCGCACCCCGGCCATGCCGTTGCCCACCATCACCAGTTTCATTTTTTTCATGATGCGTTCTTCCGGTTTCAATCAGTGAATCAATTTGTTTCAGGCTGCGCGCAAGACACGCGGTGCAGCCGGCGATGCGGGCAGGACGGCAATCAGCGACGCGGGCGGCGATCTGGGTGAGGGAGCCAACCTGGGGGCCAGCGCGGCCCCCTGTGCCAGCGCCGCCACCGCGCCGATGACGATGATGGCCGGGCTGGCGAGGCGGGCCGCATTCGCGTCCGCCGCGAGCGCGCTCAAGGTTGACGCCACCTGGCGCTGCGTTGCGCGCGTGCCCGATTCGATTACCGCTGCCGGCATGTCTGCGCGCATGCCACCCGCCTGCAGCGCAGTGCAAATCTGCGCAAGATGACGCATGCCCATATAGATCACCAGCGTGGTGCCGCCCGCTGCCAGGGCCTGCCAGTTGGGCGGCGTGCCGTCATGGGTGTGGCCGGTGATGAAGGTGACACCGCGTGCAACATCGCGATGCGTGACCGGAATGCCGAGCGCCGCTGGTGCGGCGATGCCGGCCGTGATGCCGCTCACCACTTCCACTTCAATGCCGGCCGCGCGCAGGGCCAGCATTTCTTCGCCGCCGCGGCCAAACACAAACGGGTCGCCGCCCTTGACGCGCGCCACCGTGTGGCCGGCGCGCGCGCTGCGCAGCATCAGCCGTTCTATAAATGCCTGCGGCGTTGACTTGCAGCCGCCGCGTTTGCCCACCCGCACCACGCGCGCACCGGGCCGCGCGTGGGCCAGCATCGCGTCATCGACCAGATCATCGAGCAGAATCACATCGGCCTGCGCGAGGGCACGCACGGCTTTGAGGGTGAGCAACTCGGGGTCGCCCGGCCCGGCACCGATC
>JANOYK010000299.1:0-1533 GCA_031428855.1 Burkholderiales bacterium
ATCAAGGCGGTGGCGAAGACTGCAGCGGCCAGGACCATTGCAGCGAAGACAGCGATGGTGAAAACCGCCGCACCGCAAACCTTGGCCACCGTCGATGAAGCGGGTCTGCTGACCGACCTGCGCGGCCTGATTGCGGCGGCGCGCCAACGCGTTGCCACGGCAGCCAACGCCACACACACGATGCTGTGCTGGCATGTCGGGCGGCGGCTCCTGAAGGAGAATCTTGACGAAGGGCGGGCGGCCTACGGCAAGCAGATTCTCGTGACAGTGTCACGAGAATTGACGAGCGAGTACGGTGAAGGTTTTACGCTCCGTGCGCTCTATCGTTCGATCCAGTTCTCGCAGGCGTTTCCTGACAAGGCAATTGTGTCGACGCTGTCGACACAATTGAGCTGGAGCCATTTCATGGAACTGTTCCCCATCAAAGACCCGCTGGCCCGTGATTTCTACGCCGAGATGTGCCGCATCGAGCGCTGGGATGTGCGCACCCTGCGCAAAAAAATCGGCGGCATGCTGTTCCAGCGCACCGCCCTCTCGAAAAATACACACGCTGTCATTTCGACTGAAATCGCCAGCCTGCGCGATGGCCGCGTCACGCCCGACACCGTGTTCCGCGATCCCTACCTGCTCGATTTTCTGGGATTGAAAGGCGCCTACAGCGAGCGTGACCTCGAAACCGCCATCCTGCGCGAGATCGAAGGCGTGCTGCTCGAATTGGGCACCGGCTTCGCCTTCGTCGCGCGGCAAAAGCGTATGAGCGTCGGCAAAGACGATTTCCATCTCGATCTGCTGTTCTATCACCGGCAACTGCGTAGGTTGATCGCGGTCGAATTGAAACTCGAATCGTTCCAGCCCGCGCATGCCGGCCAGATGGAGTTTTACCTGCGCTGGCTCGACAAGCATGAGCGCGCAGCGGGTGAGGAAGCGCCGCTCGGCCTGATCCTGTGCGCGTCCGCCGACGCCGAGCAGGTGGAGCTGCTCGAACTCGATGCCAAGTCGATCCGCGTCAGTGAATACCTCACCGAACTGCCGCCGCTCAAATTGCTGCAAGCGCGCCTGCATCAGGCGATTGAACGCGCCAGGCAGCATGCGGCCCGGCGCATTGGAAAGGGACGCACATGAACACACGCCGTCAAACCCTCTTTGCGCTCGGTGCTGGCACTGTCACCGCCGTGCTGGCCGGCACACTCACCAGCGGCTCCGCAGCCTATGCCCAGGGCAGCGCACCCCCGGCGCGCATCGGGATCATCTTGTCGACCAACGCGGCGGCGAGCGCGACCCGGCTTGCCGCCTTCAAGCAAGGCATGCGCGAGAACGGCCTGATCGAAGGCAAACATTACGTGCTCGACGTGGTCTATGCGGAAGGCCAAACCGAGCGCTTTCCCGCGCTTGCCCAAGAGCTGTTGCGACGTGCACCGGCGGTGATCATGGTGGCCGCCATTGTGGCCACGCGTGCGGCGCAACAGGCGACCCGCACGGTGCCGATCGTGATGTTCGCCGTCAACGACCCGGTCGGCAGCGGCCTGGTGGCAA
>JANOYK010000300.1:0-1575 GCA_031428855.1 Burkholderiales bacterium
GAGCGCGAGCGCATGCTGGCCAACATGGGCGATGCCGAAGCGCTGATGCTGCGCAACCACGGCGTGCTGGTGACCGGCAAGACGGTAGCGATGGCGTTCAACAACATTTACCGCATCGAGCGCGCGTGCCGCTCGCAGTTGATGGCGCTCGCCTGCAACAGCAAAATGATTTTGCCGCCAGCTGATGTGATTGAAAAAACCAAGCACGCCTACCGCCCCGGCACACGGCGCGCCTATGGCGTGCTCGAATGGCCGGCCATGCGGCGGCTCGCCGACCGGCTTGATCCTTCCTACAAGAATTGACGGACAGAGAGACATGAACTTGAACACACCGTTGTACACGCCAGTTGGCGCGCTGATGCAGGGGCCGCAATGCGCGCCACGGCGCTGCGCATTCGCGCGCGCGGCCGGCACCGCCTTCGCCACGCTCGTGGTCGCGTTGCCGGGCATGTTTGCCGCGCCCGCACTCTCCCAAACCGCCGCGCCAGCACCCTGGCCCACGCGCGAAGTCAAAATCATCATCGGCTTCTCGGCCGGCGGCACCACCGACATCATCACGCGCACCCTCGCGCCGGAGCTCACCAAACAGTGGGGCCAGCCGATCGTGATCGAGAACCGCACCGGTGCGGGCGGCAACATCGGAGCCGAGCTGGTGGTCAAGGCCCGGCCGGACGGCTACACCTTGTTCATGGGTTCGGTCGGCCCGCTCGCGGTCAACGCGAGCTTGTACAAGTCGATGCCGTTTGACAACCTCAAAGACCTCACCCCGGTGTCGTTCGTGGCCGACGTGCCCAACATGCTGGTCTACAACCCGAAGACGTTTGCCGCCACCAACTTCAAGGACTTCATGGCAGCAGTGAAGGCCTCCCCCGGCAAATATTTTTACGCCTCCACCGGCAGCGGCACCACCTCGCATCTGGCGGGCGAGTTGCTCAAAGCGCAGGCCGGCCTTGACATCACCCATGTGCCGTACAAGGGCGCGGTGGCGCTTAACGATGTACTGGCCGGTGAGTCAGTGCATTTCATGTTTGCCACCATCCCGTCGGCGATACAGCATGTGCGGGCGGGCAAGCTGCGCGCAGTGGCCGTCACCAGTCTGCGCCGCTCGGCCGGTGTGCCCGATGTGCCGACGGTAGCCGAGTCCGGCTATGCCGGCTTTGATGCGTCGTCATGGTTTGGCCTGGCCGGGCCGGCCGAATTGCCGCGCGAGATTGCCAACAAGATCGCAGCCGATATTGCGCGCGTGCTCAAGGCACCCGAGATGCGCGAGCGCTTCATCAGCCAGGGGGCTGACCCGGTCGGCTCGACACCGGAAGCGTTTGCTGAACACATGAAAAACGAGACAGCGAAGTGGGCGCGGCTGGTCAAGGCATCGGGTGCAAAGGCGGAATAGGCAGGGATCCAGTTCCTATCGTAAAGCCTCCGCGCTCGGCGAAAGCCATGACATGATGGGGGATGCGACGGGTAGCAGCCGTAGAGGTGCGCCACTCTGACCGTGAATGGAAAATTGACTTCTTGCCGCACATTGTTTCGACCAAGCCAATGGCAACGTCAAGCTTGACGTCGAGTACAGAA
>JANOYK010000301.1:0-13069 GCA_031428855.1 Burkholderiales bacterium
GTGCTGCTCGGCATTTTCCCGATCATCGCCAAAAAAATCGTCGATGGCATCAAAGCGAAAAAGGTCTATGCCAAATGGGCCGCACAAAAACCGGCCACGTTTGACAACAACGTGGTGGTGATCGGCGCAGGATCGGCCGGCCTCGTCACCTCCTACATCGCCGCAGCGGTGAAGGCGAAAGTGACGCTGATCGAAAAACACAAGATGGGCGGCGACTGCCTCAACACCGGCTGCGTGCCGTCCAAAGCGCTGATCCGCTCGGCCAAGTTTCTCTCGCACACGGCGCGTGCCAAAGAGTTCGGCATGCAAAGCGCAAGCGCCCAGTTTGATTTCGCTCAGGTGATGGAGCGTGTCGCGGGCATCGTCAGCGCGATTGAGCCGCACGATTCGATTGAGCGCTATTCGAGCCTCGGGGTCGATTGCGTCACCGGCGAAGCCAAGATCGTCTCGCCGTGGGAGGTTGAAGTGAAGATGGCGGACGGCGCGGTCAAACGCCTCACCACCAAAAACATCGTCATCGCCGCCGGTGCGCGCCCCTTCATTCCGCCGATCCCCGGATTGAAACAGATCAACCCGCTCACCTCGGACAACGTATGGAATCTGCGCGCGTTGCCCAAGCGTTTGGTGGTGTTGGGTGGCGGGCCGATTGGCTCGGAGCTGACGCAATGCTTCGCGCGCTTTGGCGCGCAGGTCACGCAAGTCGAAATGCTGCCGCGCATCATGATCCGCGAAGACCCGGAAGTCTCCGAACTGGTGATGAAAAAATTCCGCGAAGAAGGCGTCAATGTTCTCGTCAACCACAAGGCCAAAGAGTTCAAGGTCGAGAACGGCGAGAAGGTGTTGATCGCCGAGCACGAGGGTAAAGACGTGCGCATTGTGTTTGACGAAGTGCTGTGCGCAGTGGGGCGCGTCGCCAACACGGCGGGCTACGGCCTCGAAGAGTTGGGCATCCCGCTCGCCAAAACCCGCACGGTCGAGACCAACGACTATCTGCAAACGCTGTACCCGAACATCTACGCGTGCGGCGACGTGGCCGGGCCCTACCAGTTCACCCACACCGCCGCGCATCAGGCCTGGTATGCGGCGGTCAACGCGCTGTTCGGCTCGTTCAAGAGCTACAAGGTGGACTACAGCGTGATCCCGTGGGCCACCTTCACCGAGCCGGAAGTCGCGCGCGTGGGCTTGAACGAAACCGAAGCCAAAGAGAAAGGCGTCGCCTATACCGTCACCCATTACGGCATCGACGACCTCGACCGCGCGATTGCCGACTCGGAAGCGCACGGCTTCGTCAAGGTGCTCACGGCGCCCGGCAGCGACAAGATTCTCGGCGTCACCATCGCGGGGGAACATGCCGGTGATTTGATTGCCGAATACGTGATGGCGATGAAGCATGGACTAGGTCTTAACAAAATTCTCGGCACCATCCACATCTACCCAACTCTGGCCGAGGCCAACAAATTTGCCGCCGGCAACTGGAAGCGCGGCACCGTGACGCGCGGGCAGTGGGCGTTTCTCACCGCGTTTCAAAGCTGGGGGCGCGGCGCGGCAGGGTTTGGCGGCGTGCTCGGCAGCATCGGCGCGCTGCTCGGCGACAAGACACCGGCCTATGCGCCTGAACCCGCAGCCAAACATCATTAAGCAAGGAGCGAAGCATGAAAAAGCTAATCGGTTTACTCAGCCTTGGTTGCGCGTTGCTGCTGCCGGCCGCACCCGCACTGGCGCAGTTTGACCACTCGCACAAGGCGTTTGACACGCTGCTCAAAAAGCATGTTGTGCTGCTGCAAGCGGGACGCGCGAGCCAAGTGCGCTATGCCGGCTTCAAGCAGGATGAGGCGGCGCTCAAGAGCTATACCGGGTCGCTGTCAGCGGTCACCGATGCCGAGTTCAAAGCGTTCGGTAAGCCGCAGCAAATGGCATTTCTCATCAATGCCTACAACGCCTTCACGGTGCAGTTGATCCTGAGCAAATATCCCGAGATCAAATCGATCAAGGAGCTCGGCGGCACGTTCTCTTCGCCGTGGAAGCAAAAGTTTTTCAAGCTGCTTGGCGCTGATGCCCACCTCGACCAGATTGAGCACGAGATGCTGCGCAGGAAGGGCGTGTACGACGAGCCGCGCGTGCATTACGCGGTCAATTGCGCGTCGATCGGCTGCCCGATGCTGCGCGAAGAGGCATTTACCGCCGACAAGCTTGATGCGCAACTCGAAGAGCAGACCGTGCGCTTTTTGTCAGACCGTTCACGCAACCGCTACAGCGCGCAGAACGAAGCGCTTGAAGTCTCGAAAATTTTCGACTGGTTCAAAGAGGACTGGCAATCAGGCTACCGGGGTATCGGCAAGGCGACGCCGATTGCGTCACGCGAAGACTACTTCGGCCGCTATGCCAAGCTGCTCAGCGACAAGCCCGAGGAGCAAAAACTGATTGCCGAAGGCAAGGTGTCGATCCGCACCCTCGACTACGACTGGAACCTGAACGACATTAAGCGTTAGCGCTGTGACGCAAAGGCCGCGCTGTCTTGAAGCTCTCGATCATCATCCCGGCGCTCAACGAGGCGGCCGGCATTGAAGCGGCGCTGGCACGGTTGCAGGCGTGGCGCGGGCCAGAGTGCGAAGTGATCGTGGCGGACGGCGGCAGCAGCGACGCCACCGCGGCACTGGCGCAGCCGCTGGCGGATCGCGTTGTCACCACCGCGCGGGGCCGCGCGCTGCAAATGAACGCGGGCGCGCAGGTGGCCACCGGGGCGGTGCTGCTATTTCTCCACGCCGATACCTTCCTGCCAGAAGCCGCTCCCACAGCCATTCTTGCGGCACTAGACCTCGCAGACCCGCTCACACCAACGGTTTCCAACCATGATGCCATATCAAAAAGGTGCTGGGGCCGCTTCGACGCGGCCATCACCGGCACCTCTCCCATGCTCGGTGTGATCGCCTGGTGCATGAACCGGCGCTCGCGCCTGACCGGCATCGCCACTGGCGATCAGGCCTTGTTCATGACGCGTGCCGCGTTCGACGCAGCAGGCGGCTTTCCGGATCAGCCTTTGATGGAAGACATCGACATGAGCCGGCGTTTGAAGCGCCAAAGCGCGCCAGCCTGTCTCGCGGCCAAAGTGACAACCTCGGGCCGCCGCTGGGAGCAGTGCGGCGTCTGGCGCACCATCTGGCTCATGTGGCGGCTGCGGCTGGCCTATTATTTCGGCGCATCGCCGGAATATTTGGCGGCGCGCTACCGTTGAATCGGCAGCCTGAATCTGGCGGGTTGAATCCAGTATTGCGGCACAGTACGTATTAGGACATCATGCGCGGGTGGCGTGCCGCCCCGTAACTGCCAACGCTGCCTAGCGCTGCCGCCCCACCACCCGCCACACCACACTTGTTAACGGAGGGAATGTTGCACAACGAGAATTTGCCAGCCATTTTGGTGCTGTTCCCCAACGAATGGGATCGCGCCGAACTTGAATCGCCGCCTTTTTCCACGCGCTACCGGTTTTTCTACGAGGGCTTTGACCTGTTCAAATTCCCTGAGAATGCGCGCCTGATGTGGCTTGACGCGCGCCGCTTTATCCGCCGCATGCAGAAAAAATACCGCGATGCGAATCTCGCCGCTGTGGTCAGCAGCGAAGAGCAGTTCGGTGCCATGTTCGCTGCCGTGCTGGCCAAAAAAATGGGTCTGGCCGGTACCAACCCGGCGGCGGTGTTGACGGCGCAGCACAAGTATTACGCGCGCCGCCTGATTGCCGATGTCGCACCCGAGGCCTCGGTCAAGTTTGAAGTGTTCGACTACCGCGAGCCAGACCCGGCCCACATCACGCTGCCGTTTCCGCTGTTCGTCAAACCGGTCAAGGCGACCTATTCCATCCTTGCGCGCAAGGTGCATAACTTTGCCGAGTTGAAACAGCACCTCACCTTCAAGCCGTTCGAGAAACACATTCTGGAGCGGCTGATTTTGCCGGCCGACCAGCTCAACCACGACTACATGGGCTTTGCCATCGACGTGCATCACATCGTCGCCGAGGAGATTGTGGAAGGTGTGCAGGTCACGGTCGAAGGCTGCGTGCATGAGGGCAAAGTGTCGATTTTCGGCGTGGTCGATTCGGTCATGTTCCCCGGCACCTCGGCGTTCGAGCGCTTTGAGTATCCGTCGCGTTTGCCAGAAGAGGTGCAGGCGCGCATGCATGCGCTGGCGGAAAAACTGATTACCGGCTTCGGTTTCGATCACGGCATTTTCAATGTCGAGTTGATGTACAACCCCGCGAGCGGCGCGATCAAGGTGATTGAAATCAACCCGCGGATTGCCTACCAGTTTGCCGATCTGTATCAGAAAGTGGACGGCTTCTCCACCTATGAGTGCCTGATTGCGCTAGCGCGCGGCCAGGCCCCGGCCTTGAAACGCCGCCAGGGCCGCTACAAACACGCCGCCAGTTTTGTGCTGCGCAGCTTTGAGCATGAGCCGCTCAAGATGGCCCCGTCACTGGCGCGGGTGGCGCAGATCGAACAACTGTTTGAAGACTCGCGCATCATGGTCTACATCAAGCGCGGCGCATCGCTCGCGCGCGAGTTCAAGTGGCTCGGCAGTTACCGCTATTGCCTGATTAATCTTGGCGGCCACAGCCACGATGATCTGGAGAGCCGCTACCTGGCGGCGCGGCGCGAGTTGGCGTTTCAGTTTTAGGCGCAGGCGGTGCAGCTGGCTGGCGCAGCGCCTGCTGTTTCTCCGCCCGCTGCATCTCCCGTCCGGCGCAACACCGCCTGCGGCATCACCGCCGATCGCATCAGCGCTCGCCGCGTCACCGTCCGCTATCAGGCTGCGTAGTCGATGATGAGCGGCGCGTGATCCGAGAAGCGCTGCTCCTTGTAGACCGACGCGCGTTTGGCTTTCGCGGCAATCCCCGGCGTGGCGATTTGATAGTCGAGCCGCCACCCGACATTGTTTTCATACGCCGCGCCGCGCGCGCTCCACCAGGTGTAGGCCGCGCCGGTGGTGTCGGGGTGCAGTGTGCGATACACGTCGACAAAGCCGACATCGTCAAACAGCGTGGTGAGCCAGGCGCGCTCTTCGGGCAAAAAGCCGGAATTTTTCTGGTTGCTTTTCCAGTTCTTTAAGTCAATTTCTTTGTGCGCGATGTTGAAGTCGCCGCAGATGATGTATTCGCGCCCGCTCTTTTTAAGTTTTTTCAGATGCGGCAGAAACACGTCGAGAAAGCGGAACTTGGCGGCCTGGCGCTCTTCGCCCGACGAGCCGGAGGGCTGGTAGACCGAGACGATCGAATAGTCCGCGAAGTCGCACTGGACGTAGCGGCCCTCGGCATCAAATTCTTTCGCGCCAAAACCGATGTGGACTTTTTGCGGGGCCATGCGTGCGTACACGCCTGCGCCGCTGTAGCCCTTCTTTTGCGCGTATTGAAAGTGTCCGGTGAGTTTTCCCGGTGCGACAAAATCCGGCGTCATGTCGGCTGCCTGGGCTTTGAGTTCCTGCACGCACAGCGCATCTGGTTTGATCTGCGCGAGCCATTCAAAGCAGCCCTTTTTCGCCGCAGAGCGGATGCCGTTAAAGTTGAGTGAGATAATTCTGAGCATGATGTTGCCCGCCTGTGTGTGAGTCAGCGCAACCGATTGCGCGAGATCGTGAGAGAGTGGAATGTCCAACCGTATGACCAACGCCATTTCGGGCGCTGCAGCCGGCACCAGCGGGCAATTTGTGCGTTTTTGCGTCGATGCCGGCGTGATCCGCTTTGGTGAGTTCAAGACCAAGGCGGGGCGCTTGTCGCCGTATTTTTTCAATGCCGGCAGCTTCGATCACGGCGCGGCGCTGGCGCGGCTGGCCGAATTCTATGCCAGGACGATTGTCGAATCCGGTTTGCAATTTGACATGCTGTTCGGCCCGGCCTACAAGGGCATTGTGCTGGCTGCCGCGACCGCCGTCGAGCTGGCACGCCTCGGGCGCGATGTGCCGTTTGCCTACAACCGCAAAGAGGCGAAAGACCACGGCGAGGGCGGCGTCATCGTCGGGCGCCCGCTCACCGGACGGGTGCTGGTGATTGATGACGTGATCTCGGCCGGCACCTCGGTGCGCGAATCGATGGCGCTGATCCGCGCTGCCGGCGCCACGCCTGCCGGCGTGGCGATTGCGCTGGACCGGATGGAAAAAGGCGCAGGCGACCGGTCGGCAGTGCAGGAGGTCAACCGTGACTATGGCGTCGCCGTTGTGAGTATTGCCAGTCTGGCCGATGTGTTGCAGTTTCTCGATGCCAGTGCGGATGCGGGCTTGCTACAATTCCGCGCCAAGGTGGCGGCTTACCGCGCCGCCTACGGCGTGTGAAGCAGAGCACACAGCGTGAGCGCCGCGCGCGTTTGAAGCTATCCGGGAGAATTTGAATCATGCGCATTTGCACCGTTGTCCGGACCACCTCACGCGTGGCACTCGCCGTGCTGGCAATGGCGGGCGTCGTGCCGGGTATGCCAGGTGTGCTGGGCGTGCCGGACGCCGCCGCGCAGACCCAGCCCGCCGGGCGCATCTACATCTGCAAAGACGCCAGCGGCAAGACCCTGACATCGGACCGGCCCATTCCTGAGTGTCAGGGGCGCGAAGGGCGCGTCCTCTCGACCCAAGGCACGACGATCAAGAAGATCGAGGTGCCGCTGACCGAGGAACAGGAAGCGGCGCGCGCCGCCGAGGAAGAGAAGAAAAAGGAAACGGCCACGGTGCGTGCCGAGCAGTTGCGCCGGGACCGGGCGCTGCTTGGCACCTACCAGAATATTAACGATCTTGAATCGAAGCGGCAGCGTGCGTTACTGGCGGTGGAGCGCGAAATGAAAGACGCCACGCGCCGGGTCTCGCAGCTGGAAAACCTGGAAAAAGAGATCAAACTGGAGCAGGAATTTTTCAAGAAAAAACAGATGCCGGCCGACCTCAAGCGCAGGGTGGACGAGAACGAAGGCGCGTTGCGCGCCGAGCGGTCCTTGATGGCGTCCAAGAAAGACGAAGTCGCACAGGTCAACCTGAAGTTCGATGAGGACAAGAAGCGTTTTCTCGAACTGACCAGCGGCCCGGCCAAGGCGGCGAAGAAATAACGCGGGCGCGCAGCGGGCTTGCCCGCCGCCGCGTCAAGCCGCCAGCTTGCGTTTCAAAATCTGATTGACCTGCGCCGGGTTGGCCTTGCCGCGGCTGCCCTTCATCACCTGCCCCACCAGCGCGTTGAACGCTTTGTCTTTGCCGGCGCGAAATTCTTCGACGGACTTGGGATTGGCGGCCATCACCTGATCGACGATTTTCTCGATGGTGCCGCTGTCAGAGATTTGCTTCAGGCCGCGGGCTTCGATGATGGCATCTGCTGCCGCAGCGTCTTTGCCGTCGTCCGCCCACATGTTGGCGAACACCTCTTTGGCGATCTTGCCGGAGATGGTGCCATCGGCGATGCGGCGCAGCAGACCGGCCAGACCGGCTGGCGACACTGGGGCCTCGGCCAATGAAACGCCGGCAACGCCGCTCTCGTTCATGCGGCTCGAAATGTCACCCATCACCCAGTTCGCGGCTGATTTTGGGTCTACCGCCATCGCTGCCGTTCCCACGGTGGCCGCACCGTCCTTCACCACCGTCTCAAAATACGCCGCCAGCGCCGGGTTTGCGGTGAGGGTTACGGCGTCATAAGCCGGCAGGCCGTATTGCTGCTCAAAGCGGCCGCGCATCGCCTGTGGCAATTCGGGCATGGCCGCTTTGATCGACGCGATCATTTCGCCCGAGATCGCCAGCGGCAGCAAATCGGGGTCGGGAAAATAGCGATAGTCCATCGCATCTTCCTTGCTGCGCATGGCACGGGTCTCGTCGCGGTCCGGGTCGTACAGGCGCGTCTCCTGCACCACGCGGCCGCCGTCTTCGATCAGCTCAATCTGCCGCCGCACTTCAAACTCAATCGCCTTTTCCATGAAGCGGAACGAGTTCAGATTTTTAATTTCGCAGCGCGTGCCAAATTCTTTTTGGCCGATTGGGCGCACCGACACGTTGGCGTCGCAGCGGAACGAGCCTTCCTGCATGTTGCCATCGCAAATGCCAAGCCAGGTGACGAGTGAGTGCAGGGTCTTGGCGTAGGCCACCGCTTCGGCGGCCGAGCGCATCACCGGCTCGGTCACGATTTCGAGCAGCGGCGTGCCGGCCCGGTTGAGGTCGATGCCGCTCATGCCGGCAAAATCTTCGTGCAGCGATTTGCCCGCGTCCTCTTCGAGATGCGCGCGCGTGAGTTCGATGAATTTCTCAGTGCCATCGACCATGATCGACAAGCCGCCGCCCTGCACCACCGGGATTTCGTACTGGCTGATCTGGTAGCCCTTGGGCAGGTCCGGGTAGAAATAATTCTTGCGCGCAAAGATTGAGCGCTCGGCAATCTTCGCACCCACCGCGAGACCGAACTTCACTGCGCATTCGACCGCGCCTTTGTTGAGCACCGGCAACACACCGGGCAGCGCCAGATCGACCGGGCTGGCCTGGGTGTTGGGCGCTGCGCCAAACGCGGTCGCGCTGCCGGAGAAAATTTTCGACTGGGTGGCGAGCTGCGCGTGCGTCTCCAGCCCGATCACCACTTCCCATTGCGTCATGTGTTGTCCTTACCGGGTTCGCTGCCAGGCGCGCCGTCTGCCGCACCGCCCACCGCGCTGTGCGGGCCGCGCAGATAGGACGGCATCAGGTCAGGCCGCAGCACGTAAATTTGATGGCGCACCATCATCACCTCGGCCATCGCCGCGCCGATCTTGGCGACGCATTCGGGCGGCATGCCGGTGCCGTCGCGCATCTCGCGCGCGGCTTCGTCGAGCAGGCTCGCTGCTTGCAAAAGTTTGCCGTGAATGTTGTCGAGTTTGGCCATACTGTCAGTTGCGGTCAGGGTGCGTGATTACAAGGCTGGCGCGCGCGTGTGCCAGTCTGTCACACGCTGATACTGGTGCGCCACACCAAGCATGCGGCTTTCGGCAAAATAATTGCCGACCATGTGCAAGCCCACCGGCAAACCGCCCGTGCCGAATCCGCACGGAATCGACAGCGCCGGCAGCCCGGCCAGATTGGCGGCGATGGTGTAAATGTCGTTCAGGTACATCTTGACCGGATCATCCGCCTTCTCACCCAGATTGAACGCCACCGACGGTGCGGTGGGGCCGAGCAGGATGTCGCAGCTCTCGAACGCGCGCGCGAAATCCTGTGCGATCAGGCGGCGCAATTTTTGCGCCTTGAGATAGTAGGCATCGTAGTAGCCGTGTGACAGCACATAGGTGCCAATCAGGATGCGGCGTTTGACCTCGGCACCGAAGCCCTCGGCGCGGCTTTTCTTGTACATGTCCATCAGGTCGGTGTAGCCGGCGGCGCGGTGGCCGAAGCGCACGCCGTCAAAGCGTGACAGGTTGGACGAGGCTTCGGCCGGCGCGATGACGTAATAGGCCGGCACCGATAAGCGGCTGTTCGGCAGTGACACGTCCACCAGCGTCGCACCGAGTTTTTTGTACTCCGCCAGCGCAGCTTCCACCGCAGCGGCGACATCAGCGTTCAGGCCTTCGCCAAAATGCTCTTTGGGGATGCCGATGCGCAGCCCTGCCAGAGGCGGTTGTGCCGCCGTGTGCGCCGTGCCGCCGGGCTGCAAATCGCGCGTGTAGTCTTGCGCCGGGCGTTCGAGCGAAGTCGAATCGCGCGCGTCGAACCCGGCCATGACGTTGAGCATCAGCGCCAAATCTTCAGCCGACCGGGCCATTGGCCCGCCTTGATCGAGCGAAGAGGCGAACGCAATCATGCCGTAGCGCGACACCACGCCGTAGGTCGGCTTCAGGCCCGACACGCCGCACAGCGCTGCGGGCTGGCGGATCGATCCCCCCGTGTCGGTGCCGGTCGCCATCGGCGTCAGGCGCGCTGCCAGCGCAGCGGCCGAGCCGCCGGACGAGCCGCCCGGCACCGCTTTCAGATCCCACGGATTTTTCACTGCGCCGAAAAACGAGGTCTCGTTCGACGAGCCCATCGCGAACTCGTCCATGTTGGTCTTGCCCAGCGTCACCGCGCCGGCCGCGTGAAATTGCGCTACCACATGCGCATCGAACGGGCTGACGTAGTGCTCCAGCATGTGCGAGGCGCAGGTGGTGCGCAGGCCGCGTGTGACAAAAATATCTTTATGCGCGAGCGGAATGCCGGTCAGCGGCGCGGCCTTGCCCTGCGCGATGCGCGCGTCCGCCGCGGCCGCTTGCGTGAGCGCTCCCTCGCGGTCGACGGTGATGAAGGCATTGAGCACACGATTCTGCGCGTCGATGCGGTCCAGAAACAGGGTGGCAAGCTCGACACTTGAGACCGTGCGCGCGGCGAGCGCGTCCGACAGTTGTTTGACGGTGGCGTTAAGCATGGGGTGCGGAATGGAGAGCGTCGTTGCGTGTGTCAGGAGCGTCTCAGAAGTGCGTGGCGGAAATCAATAATGGCCCGCAGATCCGCTTCTGGAGCCACTCTTGTCAGGGGGCACTATTCGATGACCTTTGGCACCAGATACAGGCCGCGCTCAACACGCGCGCCGGCCGGCGCTTGATTCTCATCGCGCTGATTGATTTCGCTGACCACATCAGAGCGCAGGCGCTGCGTGACATCGATGCCGTGTGACATCGGCGCAATGCCATCGGTATTGACCGCCTGCATTTCTTCGATCAGTGCAAACACGCCAGTGAGCGACGTGAGTGTGGCAGCGGCTTCGGCATCGGTGGTGGCGATGCGCGCCAGATGGGCCATGCGCTTGATGTCGTCGAGGGCAATCGTCATAAAAAAGGGGGGGCGCAACGGCCCTGACATCGGGGGCTGCGCAGACGCGCTGATAAGAGCGCCGCGCAGCCGCGTGGATGCAGCTGCGCGGCGCCTGAGGTTTCTCAATAAACATTCGGAACGTGTTGAATTATAAGGTAGAATTCTTGCTTAACTTTTTAGCAATGCGTGTGTTGCACAGCGCCGCGCGGCGTTCCTCCAGTACCCATTTAGGCATTTCATGTTCGGACTTTTCACCAAGTATTTCTCCAACGATCTGGCAATTGACCTCGGCACCGCCAACACGCTTATTTACGTGCGTGGCAAAGGCATCGTGCTGGACGAGCCGTCTGTGGTCGCGATCCGCCAGGAAGGCGGACCCAACGGCAAGAAAACGATTCAGGCAGTTGGCCGCGAAGCCAAAATGATGCTCGGCAAAACGCCCGGCAACATCACCGCGATCCGCCCGATGAAAGACGGCGTGATTGCCGACTTCACCGTCACCGAGCAGATGCTCAAGCAGTTCATCAAGAAGGTGCATGAGTCGCGCCTGTTCTCGCCAAGCCCGCGCATCATCATCTGTGTGCCGTGCGGCTCGACCCAGGTCGAGCGCCGCGCCATCCGCGAGTCGGCACTCGGTGCCGGTGCCTCCAAGGTCTATCTGATCGAAGAGCCGATGGCGGCCGCGATTGGTGCGGACCTGCCGGTGTCGGATGCGACCGGCTCGATGGTGGTCGATATCGGCGGCGGCACCACCGAGGTCGGTGTGATCTCGTTGGGCGGCATGGTCTATGCGGGCAGTGTGCGCGTCGGCGGTGACAAGTTTGACGAAGCCATCATCAACTACATCCGCCGCAACTACGGCATGCTGATCGGCGAGACCACCGCCGAGAGCATCAAGAAGCAGATCGGCTCGGCCTTCCCCGGCTCCGAAGTCAAGGAGATGGAAGTGAAGGGCCGCAATCTGGCTGAGGGCATTCCGCGTTCGTTCACGATTTCGTCCAACGAAATTCTCGAAGCGCTGACTGACCCGTTGAACTCGATTGTGTCCGCCGTCAAATCCGCACTTGAACAAACGCCGCCGGAACTTGGAGCCGATATTGCCGAAAAAGGCATGGTGCTCACTGGCGGCGGCGCGCTGTTACGCGACCTCGACCGGCTGCTGATGGAAGAAACCGGCCTGCCCGTGATCGTCGCCGAAGACCCGCTTACCTGCGTCGTGCGCGGCTCCGGCATTGCGCTGGAGCGCATGGAAAAACTCGGCGCGATCTTTACCGACGACTGATCTGGCGCGGCTCTTTGAGGCTCCCTGAGGCTCCCTGAGGCTCGCGCAGGCCGACGCATCTGCCGCCTTCGACATGGAATACCAGCCGCCGCCGTTTTTCCGCCAGGGGCCATCGGCTCTGGCGCGGCTGGCCGCGTTCTCCGTCTTGTCGCTGCTGCTGCTGGTGCTCGATGCGCGCTTCAAATTGCTGGAGCAGGGCCGCTTCGCGATTGCTGCGGTGCTGTATCCGCTGCAGCGCGTGGCCCACACGCCCGGCGCAGCGCTGACCCACGCCGGCCGCTATGCGGCGGAACAGCGCACCCTGATTGACGAAAACGCGCGCCTCAAAGCCGCCCAGCTGGAGGCGGCGCGCGGTATTGCGCGCAGCGCCCATGTGGAGGCCGAGAACGCCAATCTGCGCAGCTTGCTGGCGATGCGCGAACGCCTGCCGGTGCAAGCGGTGGCGGCCGAGATGCTGTACGACGCGCGCGATCCGTTCACGCGCAAGGTCATCATCGACAAGGGCGATGCGCACGGGGTCGCGCCCGGCATGGTGGTGATGGACGCGGCTGGCGTGATCGGACAGATCACGCGTGCTTTTCCGTATCTGGCCGAGGTATCGCTGCTGACCGATAAAAATCAGGCGATCCCGGTGCAGGTGGTGCGCAATGGGCTGCGCGCGGTGGCTTATGGCGGCGCGGCGGCGGCCACCGGGGCAGTGCCCGAAGTGCGTGAAGCGCGCGCAATGGAATTGCGCTTTCTCGCCGCCAACGCCGACGTGCTCGAGGGCGACATGCTGGTCACCTCGGGGATTGACGGCACCTACTTGCCCGGCCTGCCGGTGGCGACCGTCGCCAAAATCGAGCGTGAGGCCGGTTATGCCTTCGCCCGCATCATCTGCACCCCTGCGGCCGGGATCGACCGCTTTGGCCAGGTGCTGGTGCTGACCACCCGGATCAATCTGCCGCCAGCCCCGGCCGAGGCCGAGGTGGAAGAAAAAAGTGTCAAGGCGAAGCGCAAAAACCCGCGCGCGGACAATCAGCGCGCAGCGGACGCGCCGGC
>JANOYK010000302.1:0-2036 GCA_031428855.1 Burkholderiales bacterium
CCCGTAGCGATACGTTGAGCCAATGCCATGCCGATGGTCTTGGCGGCGACTTCCTGCACCGCGCTCCCGCCCGCTTGCGAGCCGCCTTGCAATGAAGTGTCCACCAACGCAAACGCGGCGGTGATGGCAGCGTGGTCATCGCCCTCAATCACCACAATCAAGTCACTCGGTGCCGCGCCATCAGCCTCGGTGCTGAGCAGCCCGGCTTCCTGAAGAATCTCTTTGTTGGCCGGCGTTGCCATCACCAATGTGGCGCGCGTGATGGCGCGGTCGGCCAGCAATGTTTCGGCCACGCGCATCAGCGCTACCGAGTCTTTGTAGAGATTGGGCTTGATGCGGGTAACGATGGCGGTCATGGGCGGGGGAGGTTGAAACGCTTGAGGTAAGTCTATCGGCGGCAAGTCGAACGAAGGTAGGTTGAACGGTGGTAAGTCGAACGGTGGTAAGTCGAACAGGGGTAAGCCGAGCGGTAAGCTGATGCCAGACTGCGGCGCGCAGCCGGTGTTCAAGCAAGGGCTGCGCGCGGCTACAGATCCATCTCCAGCAACACCGGCTGATGGTCAGAGGCCTGCGTGTCCTGATTGACCTCGACCCGGCGCACCTGCTGCGTGATATCGGCAGTCACAAAAATAAAATCAAAACAGCGCTCGCCATCTTTCCATTGCACTTTGTCATAGCGGCCCGCGGTGGGCGCATGCGCGGCGCCCGGATGCGCGGCGGTCCAGGCATCGGCATAGGCGAGCACCCCATCGGCCACCGGCGCTTGCAATTGCGCAATGGCGGCGTCAGACGGTGCGCAATTGAAATCACCGGTGAGAATGCCGCGCGCGCCGCGCGGGCGCATCTCGAACGGCCCGCCGGCTTTTTCCTGCGGGTGTGGCTGATTGCGCGCGTGGCTCGCTGCATCTGCCTGCACCGCACGCAGCGCTTCCACCTGCGCGGCGCGGTGGCGCGCCGAGTAATACTCCAGATGGGTAGTGGTGACGCGACAGGGGCCGGACGGCATCTGCAACACCGCTTCGAGCGCCAAGCGCGGCGTGGTCGGTGCGGCTGGTTCGCCAGACCAGGGCAGGGCGTGGCGGAAAATTTGCAGCGGCGCAAACCGGCTCAGAATCATGTTGCCAAACTGCTGACGGCCAATGCCCGGCGTGTGGCGATCCACCGCGATGCCTTCCATCGGGTGATAGTCGGGCAACAGTGCGGCCAGTTGCGCAAATTGATCGGCACCACCATTGCCCCGCAGCGCCGGATAATTACGCGACACTTCCTGCAGGCACAGCACATCAAAATCGGCCATGGCGCGCGCGGTGTCAACGATGCGCGCGAGGTCTACCCGGCCATCGACGCCAAGGCCCCATTGAATATTCCAGGTGATGAGTTTCATCGCGCGGCGTGTGGGTCAACAGGGGGATGGGAGTGAAGACTGAGATGGAGGCGGGAACCGTGGCCGCACGCCGCTCTGGCGGCGGCACAGCCGGGTTGCCGGTTCAGGCGTCGACCGGCATGCCACCGACGACGGTGTTAAAGCCGTTATCCACGTAAGTGATTTCACCGGTCACACCACGCGCCAAATCGGACAACAAAAACGCGGCAATGTTGCCGACATCATCAATGCTGACATTGCGGCGCAACGGCGCGTTTTCTTCGACAAACTTGAGAATCTTGCCAAACCCGCCGATGCCCATGGCGGCCAGCGTTTTGATCGGCCCGGCCGAGATGCCATTGACGCGGATGCCCTTGGGGCCGAGGCTGCCGGCCATGTAGCGCACCGCCGCTTCCAGACTCGCTTTGGCCAGCCCCATCGTGTTGTAGTTCGGCACCACCCGCTCAGAGCCAAGGTAGGTCAGCGTGAGCATGGCGCCGGCTGATTTGCCATCGGCGTCCAGCATCAGCGGCAGCGCTGCTTTGCCAAGTGCCGCGAAGCTGTAGCTCGAAATATCGTGCGCAATCTTGAACGACTCGCGCGACACGCCGCTCATGAAGTCGCCTTCAATCGAATCACGCGGCGCAAAACCGATGGCATGCACCAGACCATC
>JANOYK010000303.1:0-4376 GCA_031428855.1 Burkholderiales bacterium
GCGCGCGCCGCGCACATCGCGCATGCTGTATTCGGGCAGGGTCAGCAGGTTGCGCTGGTCCAACATTACGCTGCCAGACGCGATCCATGCCGCCTCCGGCAACAGCCGCATGATCGACAGTGCTGTCATCGACTTGCCGCAGCCCGACTCACCGACGATGGCAAAGGTTTCGCCTTTGCGAATCTCAAGGTCAACGCCATCGAGCGGGCGCACCACCCCGGCGGCAGCGTCAATCCGCGTGTGCAGCCCGGTAACGCGCAGGGCGATGTCTGCGGTAACACTCATTTCACCCCCGCCTTGAACAGGTTGAAACGCGGCCGCTTGACCACCAGGCGCGGATCGAACCCGTCGCGCACCGCATCGGCAAACAGGTTCGCCGCCAGCACCAGCGTGAACATGAAAAAGAACGCTGAGGCCAACGACCACCACACCATCGGCTCGCGCGACATTTCCATTCGCGCTGCATTAATCATGCTGCCAAAGCTGGTCATGGACGGGTCCACCCCGACACCGACGTAGGACAGCACCGCCTCGGTCAGCACCATGCCGGAAAAATCCATCACCGCGCTGATGATGACGATGTGCATCACGTTGGGCAGCAGGTGGCGCACGATGATGCGCAGACGCGAGACGCCGAACGCCTCGGCGGCCTGCACGTATTCAAGCTCGCGCAGCTTCAGGGCTTCGCCGCGCAGCAGGCGGCACAGGCCGGTCCAGCTGGTCACGCCCAAAATAAAACACAACGCGAGCAGGCGGAAATCAGCGCGCTCCACTGCGGTTTGAAACAGCTGCGGATTGGTGTCGATATAGACCTGCATCATCAGCACGCTGGCGGCGATCAGCAGCACACCTGGCACTGAATTGAGGGTGGTGTAAATGTATTGAATCAGGTCATCGACCCAGCCGCGAAAATAGCCGGCTGTGATGCCGAGCAGCACGCCGAGCGGCAGCATCACCAGCGTAGTCAGGGTGCCGATCAGCATGCCGGTGCGGATGCTTTTGAGTGAGAGGTAGAGCACGTCTTGCCCGACCTTGTCGGTGCCGAGCAGGTGGTAGCGGCTGCCGAGCGTGATGGCGATGCCGGCCAGCATGCAGATCAGCAGCAGCGTGATGAGCACGGCGCGCCACGGCGTGTCAGTCTCGCCAGCCCACACCGCCCGCCACGATGGGCCCAGCCCGGGCGGCGCTTGCGTGCTCAGCGCAGCCAACGCACCGGCACTGCCAGCGGCCCGGGCGGAAGCAGACGCAGCAGACGCGCCGGCCGGCTGCGCCATCGCCAGCAGCACAAACGCCAGCGCCAGCCACACCACGGCACCGAGCACGGCCCCGCGCGCGGCATGGATGGCGACATCGCGGCCCCAGTCAGCGGCAGGGTCTTTGAGATGCGCGCCGCCATTGACCAGACGCGGGTAATCGCGCACCTGCTTCGCCCCGCCTGAACCGGGCACATCGATGGTCTCTTTGGAGAACGCGTGGGTTGCCAGCGGCGCGGAATAGGTTTTCTCGCTCTTGCCGATCATCTGGCCCAAAGCCGCGCCCAGCACCGCGTCGAGCGCGCTTTTGACTTCCACCGAATAGCGCGCGGTGGCGCTGCCTGCTTTGGTTTCGAGCAGGGGGCGGTAATGCAGCGAATCGAGCACGCCAATCAACACGAATGGCAGCAACACGGTGACCGAGGCGAGACCCGCCGCATTGCGCCGCACCCGCACCCACGGCGCACGCAAGTGCGCGTGCTTCGACGCTTGCCAGGCATACAGCCCGCACACCGCCATCAGCACAAACAGCAGGATGTCGCTCCAGAGCAGGATCGGGGTGAAGTTCATTGGCGCTCTCTGGTCGCCTATTCCAGCGTCACACGCGGGTCCACCAGCGTGTACGAAATATCGGTCAGCACCAGACCGATGATGTACAACACCGCGCCGATGAACACCATGGAGCGCACGATGCCAAAGTCCTGCGCCTGGATCGCCTCGATGGTGTAGCTGCCCAGACCGGGAATGCCAAAGAAGGATTCGGTCAGCAAACTGCCGGTGAACAAGCTCGGGATCACCACCACCACACTGGTGAGAATGGGGATCATGCCGTTCTTCAACACATGCTTGAACAGCACCGTCAGCTCAGACAAACCCTTGGCACGCGCGGTGCGCACGTAGTCGCGCGCCATCTCCTCAATGAAGATGGTGCGGTACAGACGGGTCGAGCCGCCAATGCTGGCGAACACGCCAATCGCCACCGGCAAGATCAAAAACTTCGCAGCACTTAAGCCCTCCGCGTAACCCGAAATCGGCACCAGATGCCACAGTTTTGAAAACACATACTGCCCGGCAATGATGAAAAACAGACTCGATATCGACATCATCGCCACACACGCGACGACACCCCAGAAATCAAATCGGGTGGCGCGGAACATCGCCATCAGCAAGGCGAAGCTGATATTGATGCCCAGACCCACGATAAACATCGGCACCGCCAGCGCCAGACTCGCTGGCGCGCGCGTGCGGATTTCGTAAGCAATGTCACGCCCGTCATCGGCGCGGCCAAACTCAAAGGCAAACATCGTCACCGACTTCTCGTAAAAAATCGTATCCGTCAGTGTCTTCGCACCCTCGGCACTGCCGTTGAAGAACAAGGGCTTGTCATAGCCGCGCTCGGCTTTCCATTTGGCAATTGCATCCGGGGTGACGCGCTTGGCCCCGAGCTGGATGCGCGCAATGTCATCGGGCGTGTTGACCTTGAAGAACAGCCAGAACGTAATGACGTTGACGCCGATCAAAATCAGCACGGCGTAGAGAATGCGGCGGATGATGTAGGCGCTCATGCCGGGCCGCCTGCCGGGCCGCCTGCCGCGCCGCCTGCCGGGCCGCCTGCCGCGCCGAGCGCCACCGCTGCCTCAGAGCGCTTCCATGCGCGCACACCAAGCCAGGTAAACAATAGCGCCACGATCACCAGCAGCACAAACGGCCACACCACCGGGTGGTTCCACTCGGCGCGTTTTTGCGCACGCAGGGCAGAGTCGATACGCTGGTACTTCATGCCATTGTTCGCCATCTGGTTCGGCTTGCCGTTTTTCATCCACTCGTGCGAGAGCCCAAAACTCTTCGGATGAAACCCCCACATCCACGGCGCGTCCTGATGCAGCAGCGTGGCAATCTGATCGAGCACCGCCTGCCGCGCCGGCCCGTTATCCATGTTTTTCATCTGCTCGAACAAGCGGTCAAACTCGGGGTTGGCATAGTTGGCCTTGTTTTCGCCGTCCGACTTGGCCGCGCTGTTGGGGCCGTAGAGCAGAAACAAAAAATTCTCGGGGTCGGGATAGTCGGCGTTCCAGCCGAGGAAAAACATTTGCGTATTGCCCTTGCGGATTTTTTCCTGAAACCGGTTCCAGTCGGTGGCGCGGGTTTCGAGCTGGACATTGATTTCGGCAAATTGTTTGCGATACCAGTCGAGCCGCGCCTTGTCGCCCGGCCCGCGGTCGGTGGTGTCGAGGTAGAGCACCAGCGGCTCACCGCTCTTGGCATCGCGCCCGCCGGGATAGCCCGCTTCGGCCAGCAATTTCTTTGCAGTGTCGATCGATTTGCGTTTCGGCCCGTTATCGCGCCAGTCATATACCACCGGATTGATCGAGCCTCGTCCATCCTTGAAACCGAAGATGCCGGGCGGGATCGGCCCCTGCGCCGGAATCGCACGGCCATTCAAAAAGATCGAAATGAATTCCTCAAAATCGACCGCAATCGACAATGCCTGGCGCAGCTTACGGGTGCGCTCTGCCGTCTTCGGGTCAGCCCCCCCCACCACCGGGTCGAGCCAGTTGAACGAGAGGTAATACGACGTGGTGGCGAGCGAGGTGCGCAGCTTGATGCCGCGCGCTTCCATCTCGGCGGTCAACCCCGATTCGCCGTCTGACCCGGACTTGATCGCCTGATCGAAGTTGTCCGACGCAATGCCGGACTTGTCGTAATAGCCCTGCAAAAATTTGTTCCAGTAGGGAATCTGCTCCTTTTCGCGCACAAACACCACGCGATCCACAAACGGCATGGTCTTGCCGGCATCGGCCAACAGGCCCGCCTCCTTGTCACCTGGCTCCCCCTCGGACGGATACGGCTCGCCGCGAAAGTGCGGATTGCGCGTCAGCACCATGCGCGCGTTCGGATTGTTCTCGGTCAGCATGTAGGCACCGGTGCCGACCGGGTACCAGTCGAGCGAAAAATTTTTCTCGGCCATGCCGGCATGCGAATAAAACTGATCCGCCTCCCATGGAATCGGCGCAAAAAACGGCATCGCCATCCAATAGAGAAACTGCGGATACTTGCCCTTCACGGTCACGCTGTAGGTGTGGGCATCGATCACCTTCACGCCGCTGATGTCGAACTTGCGCA
>JANOYK010000304.1:0-5868 GCA_031428855.1 Burkholderiales bacterium
TTCGCAGCAGCGGCATGCCACTGCTGCGAAGCGGCGCAGCCGGGCAGATGGACCAACCGGAGAGCACCATGAAAACGAGAGCACCATGAAAAAACCCTGGCTCGCGCACTATCCGCAAGGCATCCCGGCCGAGATCAACGCCGCGCAGTATGCCTCGCTCAAAGATATTTTCGAGCGCAGTTGTGCGCGCTTCGGGCATCTGCCGGCCTTCACCAACATGGGCGCATCGATCACCTATGGCGAGCTGGACCGCGCCAGCCGCGATTTCGGCGCCTACCTGCAAACCACGCTGGGGCTGGTCAAGGGCGAGCGCGTCGCCATCATGCTGCCCAACCTGCTGCAATATCCGGTGGCCTTGTTTGGTGTGCTGCGCGCTGGCCTGGTGGTGGTCAATGTCAACCCGCAATACACCCCGCGCGAACTGGTGCATCAACTGAACGATTCAGGTGCCAGCGTGATCCTGGTGCTGGAAAATTTCGCGCACACGGTCGAGCAGGCGCGCGCCAGCACACCGGCGCTCAAGACCGTGCTCGTCACCGGGGTGGGCGATTTGTTCCCGGCGGCAAAACGCATCATCACCAATTTCGTGGTGAAGCATGTGAAGAAAATGGTGCCGCCGTGGCATATCGCGGATGCGATGCCGTTCCGCGCCGCCCTGACTGCCGGGCGCGCTTGCGCGCTCGACAACCTGCCGTTGCAGCACAGCGATCTCGCGTTTTTGCAATACACCGGCGGC
Source organism: Burkholderiales bacterium (assembly GCA_031428855.1). GTDB lineage: Bacteria > Pseudomonadota > Gammaproteobacteria > Burkholderiales > JAEUOS01 > CANJDH01. Next base: position 737 of record JANOYK010000304.1, read on the forward strand.
ACCACCGGCGTTGCCAAAGGGGTGATGCTGACCCACGGCAATCTGGTCGCCAATCTGGTGCAGGTGGCGGCGTGGATTGCGCGTGATCTGGTGGAGGGCGAAGAGACGGCGGTGATTCCGCTGCCGCTGTATCACATCTACGCACTCACCACGACGCTGGTGTTCATGAAAATCGGCGCACGCTGCCTCCTGATTACCAACCCGCGCGATCTGCCGGCCTTCATCACCGATCTCAAGCGCAACCGCTTCACCGCGATGATCGGCGTCAATACGCTTTACAACGCGCTGCTCAATGCGCCCGGCTTTGCAGCGGTTGATCTTAGCGGCCTCAAGGTGGCGTCGGCCGGCGGCATGGCGGTGCAGCGCGCAGTCGCTGAAAAATGGAAACAGGTGGCCAAGGTGCCGCTGGTGGAGGGTTATGGGTTGACTGAGACTTCACCAGTGGCGATCTCGAACCCGCTCGACATCAGCGAATGGAACGGTACCATTGGCGTGCCGATCCCCTCGACCGATGCCGTGATCCTGGATGACGATGGCAATGAAGTCGCGGCCGGGGACACCGGTGAAATCTGTCTGCGCGGCCCGCAAGTGATGCAGGGTTACTGGATGCGCCCCGATGAAACCGCCAAGGTGTTTACCGCGGATGGCTGGCTGCGCACCGGCGACATGGGGTTCATGAGCGCGGAAGGCACCTTCAAAATCACTGACCGCAAGAAGGACATGATTATCGTGTCCGGCTTCAAGGTGTTTCCCAACGAGGTTGAGGATGTGGTGATGATGCATCCGGGTGTGCTTGAAGCGGCCGCCGTCGGCGTACCGGACGAACGCTCGGGCGAGGCAGTCAAGATCGTGGTGGTGCGCAAGGATGCGGCGCTGACAGCGGCCGCGCTGCTGGCGCATTGCAAGACGCAATTGACCGGTTACAAGGTGCCCAAGTTGGTCGAGTTCCGCGCCGGGCCGCTGCCGAAAACGCCGATTGGCAAAATTCTGCGGCGCGCCTTGCGTGATGTTGCCCCTTCCGCCACCGGCTAAGGCCGTGCCCCCAGACCCGCGCGCTGCCGCCTTGCTCGACCTGGTGCGCGCGACCCTGCTCGACCTGCAGGGCGATGCGCCGCACCCGCTGCGCGCCCAGCGCGTCACACTCGACAGTTCGTTCGACCGCGATCTCGCCCTCGACAGTCTGGCGCGGGTTGAGCTGCTGCTGCGGATCGAGCGCCGGTTTGATGTGGCGCTGCCGGAGCGCACCTTGCAGGAGGCGGCAACGCCGCGCGATCTGCTGCATGCACTGCGCAGCGCCCGCCCGGTGGCGCGCGCTGCCGCGCTGGGCGCACGCGCTGCACCGCTGTCCGCCGCCGCCGCAGCCACACAAGCAGCCACTGAAGAAAGCAGCGCAGAGGACGCAGAGGAACCGGCCGGGCCGCTGGCGGCCGCCACCTTGCAAGAGGTGCTTGACTGGCACCTGCGCGCGCATCCGGATCGCACCCAGATTATTTTTCTGGCGGAAGCGGGCGAAACGGCGATCACCTACGCGATGCTGCATGCGGGCGCAGCCGCCATCGCGGCTGGCTTGAAGCACGAGGGGCTGCTGCGCGGGCAGGCGGTGGCGCTGATGCTGCCGACCGCACCCGAATATTTCCACACCTATTTCGGCATTCTCCTCGCGGGCGGGGTGCCGGTGCCGGTGTATCCGCCGGCCCGCTGGTCGCAGATTGAGGAGCATGTGCGCCGCCACGCCGGCATTCTCGCCAACGCCGAGGCCGCCATCCTCGTCACCGTGCCGGAGGCCATGACGGTGGGCCGTCTGCTGCTCGCGCAAGTGCCGGGCCTGCGCCGCACTGTTACCCCGGCGGCGTTATCGGCACGCGGCGCGGCAGCCCCAAGCGGGGCCGTGCAGACCAGCACCACGCAACCCGAGGCAGCACCCGCCGCCAGCGCCAGCGACATCGCCTTCATTCAATACACCTCGGGCAGCACCGGCGACCCCAAGGGCGTGGTGCTCACCCATGCCAACCTGCTGGCCAACATTCGCGCGATCGGCACCGCGCTGCAGATCAACCGGCGCGATGTGTTCGTGAGCTGGCTGCCGCTGTATCACGACATGGGTTTGATTAGCGCCTGGCTCGCCAGCCTCTATTTCGGCAACCCGCTGGTGGTGATGTCACCGCTCACATTTTTGACCCATCCAGAGCGCTGGCTGTGGGCGATGCACCGTCATCGCGGCACCCTCACCGCCGCGCCCAACTTTGCCTACGAGCTGTGCTTGAAGCGCATCACGGACGGACAAATCGACGGGCTTGACCTGTCGTCTCTGCGCTTCATGGCCAACGGTGCCGAGCCGGTCAGCGCTGCCACGCTGGAGCGATTTGCCACGCGCTTTACACCTTACGGTCTGAACCCGCGCGCGCTGGCCCCGGTGTATGGCCTGGCCGAAGCCACGGTGGGTTTGTGCGTGCCGCCGCCCGGGCGCGGCCCGGTGATTGATTGCATCGACCGCGCGCACTTCACGCAGCACGGCGCGGCGCGCGCGGCGGCACCAGATGATCCAAACCCGCTGCGCTTCGTCTCGTGCGGGCGGCCCTTGCCGGGGCATCAAGTACGCATCGTCGACCACACCGGTCTTGAAGCGGGCGAGCGCACCGAGGGCCGGCTCGAATTCAAGGGGCCGTCGGCCACGGCGGGTTACTTTCGCAACCCGCGCCAAACCGCCGCGCTGTTTCACGGCGCGTGGCTCGACAGCGGCGACCGCGCCTACATGGCCGCAGGCGATGTCTATCTCACCGGCCGCATCAAGGACATCATCATTCGCGGCGGGCGCAACATTTATCCGCACGAACTCGAAGAGGCCGCCGGTGCGCTCGCCGGTGTGCGCAAGGGCTGCGTCGCGGTGTTCGGCAGCGCCGATGCGCGCAGCGGCACCGAGCGCCTGATCGTGCTGGCCGAGACGCGGCTGACTGCGCCCGCCGCGCTGGCCGCGCTGCGTGAGGCGATCACCAACACCAGCGTCGAAGTGCTGGGCGAGCCGCCCGACGAAGTGGTGCTGGCCGCACCGCACACGGTGCTCAAAACCTCCAGCGGCAAGCTGCGCCGCGCCGCCTGCCGCAGCCTTTACGAAGAAGGCCTGCTGCGCGCAGACGGCGCAGACGGCCGCGTGATGTTGGCCGGTGCCAGTGCAGCGTGGTGGCAACTGCTGCGCCTCACCGCCCGCGCCGCCCTGCCGCAACTGCGCCGCTGGCGTGCCCAGGCTGCAGTCATCACCTATGCGGCGCGGGTACACCTGCTGTTCTGGGTCATCGCACCGCCCACCTGGCTGCTCACCGCCATCACCCCGCGCCCGGCCTGGGCCTGGGCGATTGGCCACACCGCGGCGCGGGTGTTTTTGCGTTTGTGCGGCACCAGCTTTGCCGTCTCCGGCGTGGCGCACCTGCCGCGCGATAGCGCCTGCATCGTGGTGTCAAACCACGCCAGTTACGCCGATGGCCTGATCTTGGCAGCAGCACTGCCGCAACCAGTTTGTTTCATTGCCAAACGCGAACTGCGCACATCATTTATTGCACGGATTTATCTTGAACGCCTCGGCACCCAATTCGTCGAACGCTTCGCCGCACAACAAAGCGCAGACGACGCCGCGCGTCTGGCTGCCGCCGCCGCGCGTGGTGAGCGGCTCGCCTTTTTTGCCGAAGGCACTTTCACGCGCGAGGCCGGGCTGCGGCCATTTCACCTCGGCGCCTTCGCCGCCGCCGTGCAGGCCCAGGTGCCGGTGGTGCCGGTGGCAATACGCGGCAGCCGCACGCTGTTGCGCGACAACCAATGGTTTGCGCGCCGCAGTCACATCAACGTCACGGTCAGCCCACCGCTGATGCCGCCAGCGAACGCGCCTGACCCGTTTGCTGCAGCCGTCGCGCTGCGCGACGCAACGCGCGCTGCGATCCTGCGCGATTGCGGTGAGCCTGATGCGGCGCGGTCATGAAGTTGCCGCAGAGCGCCTGTCCATCCGCCTCTCAGGCCAATGGTGCTCATAGAATGGCTCCAGGAGCCATTGTTGGCGCGGCGCCCGTTTCTATTTCTTGCCGCCGCAATTACGTCGTAGCGCGCGTGTTGCGTTCGCCGCAAGTACAAAACAAATCACTTACAGAATAAGATCACCAAGCGTCACAGGCACGTTTGGCAACGGAGACATGCCGGTAATCGCGCGCCAGTTGCAGGTTGGTGCGCACCACGTCTTCCGAGAAGTCTTCAGCGGCGGCGGTCACGCGCGGCAGGGTGGCGAGGTCGGTGGCGTGGTTGACCTTGGTGGACGACGGCACGTAGAAGCGCTCGGGGATGACGCGGCCATCGATCACGCAACTGTGGCGCACTACCGCGTGGTCATGCACCACGCAGTCGTACAGAACTGCGTTGAAACCGACGAAGACAAAACTTCCTACCGTGCAGGGGCCGTGAACGATAGAGCGGTGCGCGATGGTGGTGTTCTCGCCGATTGATACCAGCGCGCCGCCCTTGGAGTGGATCACTACGCCGTCCTGAATATTGGAGTTGGCACCGATGACGACCGGCTCCATGTCACCGTGGGCGTTGACTTCATCGGCGCGGATCACGGCGTAGGGGCCGATGAAGACGTTTTCATGCACGATCACCATGCCGCACAAAATGGCGGTGTGATCGACGAAAGCGGTTTCATGCACTACCGGTGTGTCGCCGCGCGGGTTGCGCCGGATCATGGCTATTGCACCAGAGGCGAAGTGGCGGCATCGAACGCCACGCCTTCGATGCGGGCGCTGGCGGCGAGCAGGCGCACATACTGCTGCGCGGCCTTGAGGCGCACGCGCTCGGTCAGCCTGCGCGCGATCTGCGCCTGCACGATCTCGAACGGCAGCCGCACGCCGTCGATGCGGCGCTCGACCTGCACGATGTGAAAGCCGAAGCGCGTGCGCACCAGTCTTGGCAGCACGGTGGCGCTGTCGCGGGCGGACCCGGTGCTGGTTGTCTCGGTGCCGAACACGGCTGCGGCAAACTCGGGCACGCAATCATCGCGGCCAATCTGGCCGAGGCTGCCGCCTACCTTGCCTGACGGGCAATTCGACAGTTCGGCGGCGCGCTCGGCAAACCGGCCAGGGCCGGCCCGCAGCTCGTGC
>JANOYK010000305.1:0-4186 GCA_031428855.1 Burkholderiales bacterium
GGGGCGTGGTGCGAGATTGCCGGACAGGAAGTTGGGTCAGTGAGGGCGCAATCTAACAATGATCCCGCAGCATCGCCTGCGCTGCGTTGTGCCCGGGCGCACCGGTGACGCCACCGCCGGGGTGCGCCCCCGCGCCGCACAGATACAGACCTTTGAGCGGCGTGCGGTAGTTGGCGTAACCGAGCATGGGGCGGCTGGCGAACAGTTGTTCGAGCGAGAGGCGACCGTGAAAGATGTCGCCGTCGGTGAGGCCAAAGGTGCGCTCCAAGTCAAGCGGCGTCAACACCTGGCGCGCAATCACGCTGCGTTTGAAGTTGGGGGCGAAGCGCGTCACCGTGTCGATCACCAGATCAGCGGCGTGTTCGCGTGCAGCGTCCCAGCTCTGGCCCGCTGTGGCTGTCGTTGCCGTTGCTGCGTTTGATCCCGCGTTTGATCCCGCGTTTGATCCGGGGCGTGATCCCGCGTCCCCTGGTGCGCTTGCGACGGTGGGCAACTGCGGCGCGAAGCTTTGACAAAACAGGCTGGCGACGTGTTGACCTTTGGGCGCGAGCGTGTCGTCAAGCGTGCTCGGGATCAGCACTTCGACTACGGGCTGCGCCGACATGCCGGTGGCGCGCGCGTCTTCGTAGGCGCGGTGCATGTAGCCGAGCGAGGGAGCGAGGATGATGCCGGCACCGTGATGTGCCTGCTGCTGCGTGCCCAGGCCGCACAGGTCGGGCAGTTCAGAGAGCGCGACATTCATGCGCAGCACGCCCGAGCCGGTTTTGAAGCGCTGCATGCGCGTGACGAACGCTGGCGGCAGATCGTTGGCATCGATCAGTTGATTGAACAGCAGCTTGGGGCCGACGTTGGCGGCGATGCTGCGCGCGTGGATTGCTTCGCCATCGTCGAGCGCGACGCCGGTGGCGCGGCCCGCGTGGGTGATGACGCGTGCGACTTTGGCGTTGAGACGGATCGTCACGCCGAGCCGTTCACACTCGCGCGCCATCGCCTGGGTGATCGCGCCCATGCCGCCGATGGCGTGGCCCCATGCGCCTTTTTTGCCGTTGACTTCGCCGAAGCAGTGATGCAACTGCACATAGGCCGAGCCGGGAGAGTAGGGCGAGGCATACGCGCCGACGATGGAGTCAAAGCCGAGTGCGGCCTTGAGCGCATCGGTCTCGAACCAGTCGTCCAGCATCTCGCCGGCGCTGCGGCCAAAGAGGTCGATCAGGTCGCGTTGTGCTTCCTGCGGCAGACCGCGCAGGGCGAGGCCCGTCTTGAGTGTGTCGATGATGCCGCCGATGCCTGCGTTGGGATCAGGCGGCGCTTTCAAAATCCACTTGCGCAACTCGTCAGCGAGCCGATCGAGCATGGCGTAGTAGCGCGGCAGCGCTTCGGCGTCTTTGCATGAGAAGCGCGCTACTGCGCGCACGGTATCTTCCATGTTTGGGCCGATGCGCAGCGCGTTATCTGCGGTGCTGTCCGCAGATGCGCTTGCAGAACCTCCCGCAGAACCGCTCCCAGCGCCATTCTTGGTGGCAGCACTGGTGGCGGCATCAGGGTCAAGCGGCACAAAATTCGACATCGGCCGCTGGACAATACGCAAGCCATGCTCTGCCAGGCGTAAATCGCGGATCACCTGCGGATGGAGCAGGCTCACGGTGTAGGCCGCCACCGAGTTGCGAAAGCCCGGGTGAAACTCTTCCGTCACTGCCGCGCCGCCTGCGATGTGGCGCGCTTCGAGCACCAGCACGCGGCGGCCCGCGCGTGCGAGATAGGCGGCGCAGACCAGGCCGTTGTGGCCGCCGCCGATGATGAGAACGTCGTATGGCATGGCGCGCGTTGACTCCGTTTTGTCAGAGCGTAAAATGCTCCGAGTGTAGCTTCTCTCAGGAATCAAAATCATGGACAGCGTTGATCTGAACGTACTCAAATCGGTGCTTGCCTGGCGCAAAGCCGGGCACAGCGTCAACCTCGTCACCGTGGTCGAAACCTGGGGCAGCGCGCCGCGCCCGCCCGGTGCGCTGCTGGCGATTCGCAGCGATGGCCAGATCGTCGGCTCCGTCTCTGGCGGCTGTGTTGAAGACGATTTGATCGAGCGCTGCCGTAATGCGCCGCTGCTCGACAAACCGCAAATGGTGTCGTACGGCGTCACCACCGAAGAAGCGGCGCGCTTCGGCCTGCCCTGCGGCGGCGCGCTCAAACTGGTGCAAGAGCCAGTGACCGAAACCGGCTGGGTCGAAGACATTCTGGCGCGCGCCGAACGTCACGAACTCGCCCTGCGCACCCTCAACCTGCTCACCGGCGCGGTCACCATCGCCGGGGCCTCGCGCGCCGACAAAACCGCGTTCGATGGCGTCACCCTCAAGGTCATCTACGGCCCGCTGTGGCGCATGCTCATCATCGGTGCCGGGCAGCTCTCGCGCTACCTCGCCGAGATGGCGCAGGCGCTCGACTACCTCGTGATCGTGTGCGACCCGCGTGAGGAATACCGCGCCGACTGGAACGTGCCCAATGTGGAACTCGTCACCGGCATGCCCGACGACGTGGTGCTCGAACTCAACCTCGACGCCCACTGCGCCGTGGTGGCGGTGACGCACGACCCCAAGCTCGACGACATGGCGCTGTTGGAAGCGCTCAAATCGCCGGCGTTTTATATCGGTGCCTTAGGCTCGCGCGTCAACACCGCCAAACGTAAAGAGCGTTTGAAGGAATTCGATTTGTCGGATGCCGAGATCAATCGCCTGCACGGCCCGATCGGGCTGCGCATCGGCAGCCGCACCCCGCCCGAAATCGCCATCTCGATCCTGGCCGAAGTCACTGCCGTCAAAAACAAATTCCCGCTCGATAAAGTGTCCGACAAAGCCACCGGCAATTTCGAAGCATGCGTCACGTGAAAAAATTAAATGGGGTCAGACCCGATTTAATCGCGCCGCAAAATAAGTGGAATAAGTGGGGAAATAAGTGGGGTCAAAATAAGTGGGGTCAGACCCCATTAAATAAGTGGGGTCTGACCCCATTAAATAGTTAAGTGGGGTCAGTCCCGCTTATGTGGTGGCCGGTGCAACCCGCAGCGCGCGCATGATTCACGCTTCGATCAGGGGCATCCTGCTCGCCGCCGGCTCTTCCACGCGCTTTGGCGGGTTCAAACTGATGCATCCGGTTGACGGGGTGCCGATGGTGTTGAAAAGTGCCGATGCGATGAAATCCGCTCTGGGAGCGGTTCTGGTGGCAGTGCGGCCCGGCAGCCCTTGTCTGCCAACGCTTCTGGAGCAGAGGTTCAACGTGATCGAATGTGCGCGCGCGGACGAGGGCATGGGCGGCACGCTGGCTGACGCTGTGGCGGCGGTGCCGGCCAATGCTGGCGGCTTCATTGTTGCACTGGCTGACATGCCCTTCATCCGTATCGAGACGATTGCGGCCATTGCGCGTGCGCTCGAAGCGGGCGCGCTGCTGGCGGCCCCGTCGTATCGCGGCGAGCGAGGCCACCCGGTTGGCCTCGCCGCCTCCTACCGGGACCAACTGCTGGCCCTCACTGGCGACGCCGGTGCGCGCGCCATCATCAAGCGCGATGTGGCGCACATCACGCTGGTGCCGGTCGATGACGCCGGCGTGCTGCGCGATATTGATACCCCGGCCGATTTGCTGCAGGACGCTGCGCAACACCGGTGACGCTGCCAGCAGCACATCGCTATCGCGCATTGCCATCGGGCAGCCCCATCGGGCAGCCCCACGACGCATCCTCATCGTGGCATCGCCATCTCGCATCCCCATGGCGTTTTTATGCCATTGCCATTAAATTTATGCGATACTGGTTGTGACGCGCAGGTAGACATTTATCCGCAAGCCGTCATTTTTCAAGCTGCACGTCGCCATGCATCGAACCTTTAACCACAAGGAGTTGACCATGAAATCCGTGTTTTTTAAAATGATCTGCCGTTTGCTGGTGGTATCACTGACCATGATGCCGTTTCAGGCTGCGCAGGCCGGCATGATCGGCACTGACCGTGCTGCCGCTGTCACCAGCGCGCAAGCCGACCGCGATGCTGTATTGGCGGTGGTGACGCGCGCCGAAGTGCAGCAGCAGCTTGCTGCGCGCGGGATTGATCCCGCCTCGGCCAAGGACCGTGTGATGGCGATGACCGATACCGAAGTGCGCAAGCTCGCCAGTGATCTTGACAGCGCGCCGGCCGGTGCCCGCTCG
>JANOYK010000306.1:0-3358 GCA_031428855.1 Burkholderiales bacterium
CCGGCAACGGCTGGCTGTTCACTGCGCCCAATGGCGGCTGGGAATATCCGGCGTTCCTGACGGCAGCGGCGCTGGCGCAGGCCCTGCTGGGTGATGGCGCATATGCCCTGCGCAATTTGTTTGGCGGCGCTGCGCCACACCCGGCGCACGCCGTCTGATGCCCTGGCCCCAGCCCCGGCGCGCCATGCCGGGGCTGGGGCCGCACCTTCAACCGTTCAAGCCGCCGCCCTTCACCGATTCACCCATTCACCCATTCACCCATTCATCCGTTCCCGCTGTCACGTCTTCATCCCGCGTTGTCTCCTCTTTCACTCTCCAAAGGATCATCATGAAACTCTATTTCTCCCCCGGTGCCTGCTCGCTCTCACCCCACATCGTTGCACGCGAAGCCGGCCTCGACATTGACCTCATCAAAACCGATCTCAAAACCAAACACACGGCTGACGGTGGCGATTTCACCGCCATCAACGGCAAGGGCTATGTGCCCACGCTGCAACTGGACAACGGTCAAATCCTCACCGAAGGCCCTGCCATCGTGCAATACTTAGCCGACCAAAAACCTGCATCCGGACTCGCGCCCGCTGCCGGCACGATGGAGCGCTACCGTGTGCAGGAATGGCTCAATTTCATTACCTCGGAAATTCACAAAGGGTTCTCGCCGCTGTTCAATCCAGACGCCTCCGCAGACTGGAAAGCGGCGGCCAAGGCCAATCTGGCCCAGCGTTTTGAGTTCATCGACCGGCACCTCGAAGGCAAGCGCTATCTGATGGGTGACAAGTTCACCGTGCCCGACGCGTATCTCTTCACGGTAGCCAACTGGGGCCAGTGGGCCGGTGTCGATATCGGGCAGTGGCCCAATGTCAAAGCGCACCACGCGCGCGTAGCGGCGCGGCCGAAGGTGCAGGAGGCGTTAAAGGCGGAAGGGCTGACGGCCTAGGCAGCACAGGCTGGGCTGCCGGGTATGCGGACAAGAATGGCTCTGGGAGCGGTTCTCAGGCCATTCTTCGCGCCGCGCCATTGACCGCGCGCAGTGCCAAGGTCATGCACGATGGCGTCACGCCACATCATCCGGCCCGGCCTCACGTTTGTTGCCGTGAATCATCGAGGCGATCAGGTTTTCGCGCTGCCGCACGCTTTCCACAACCGCGCCGGTGATGTGCAGCGCCGCCAGTGACAGCAACAGATACGTCAACCCCTTGTGCAGGTTCTCGACCCACTCGAAGCCCCAAAACCGCTCAGTGGTATAGAGCCAACCACTGCCCGCCGTGAGCAGTGCAGTAACCAGCAGCGCCAAGATCATCCAGCCGCCGAGCGGGTTGTGGCCGATGTAGCGCGGCTCTTGTCCGCTGGCTGCCAGCTTGCTATAACGCAGCGTCGCCGATGGCGCGTAAACGAACTGCGCAAAGCGCGCATAGAGCGGCCCGGCAAAGCCCCACACAATGCGCAGCGCCACTACCGCCAGCACCGCGTAGCCAGCCCACTCATGCACCCAGCCGCCGCCGTGGCGCGTGAACCACGCGGTGATGATGGAACCCACCAGCGTCCAATGAGCAATCCGTACCAGCGGGTCCCAGACGCGCATCGCGAGGCAAGCGGCAGTGGCGTCTTCGCGGAACGGTGCGCGGCGTGCGCTCAGCGCGAACGCGGCGTAGTCGGCACCGAAGCCAGCGTCACCGGATGAAAGTAAGCCTCGACCCGCTCGCCTTTTTCAGTGACGGCATAGACCTCATAACAGCCGCCGTCAATCTTGATGCGGCGAATCTGCCAGCCGCGCTCCTTGAGCATGGCTTCGAGTTTTTCCTGCGGCTGCCAGGTGCTCTGGTTGCCCGAATCGCAGGTGGCGAGGCCGGTGGCGTGTGTGGCGCTGGCAGCAAGCGCGATCAGCGCCGCGAAAACAAGTTTGGTGGTGGACATGGATATCTCCGAAAAATTGGATGAGGCAGAAATTTTACCTATGCCAAAAGGGGCTGGCCAGCAGATTTGCAGCATGTTACAAACCGGCCGGTGCCGCGCAGCGTGGAGTGGCGCACCGTATGCCGCGCCTTGGCGCACCGCGCTGCACCCTATATCGCGTCGCATTGCACCGAGTCAGCACTATTCGCCTGACAACAGCGCCTTGATGCGCGGCTCCGGTTTCCAGTAGTTCGGGCCTTTGAGAAACTTGCCGTTGGCGTCGTAAATCGGATTGCCATCGGCCCCGAGCTTGCTCTCGTTGCTGTCCATGATGACATCGAGCACGTCTTCGAGCGGCAACCCATACTTGAGCGCCTCGGAGCGGCAATAGACGATCACGTCGCCGAGCAGATCAGCCATCGCGGTGAGCACCTCGGCAGGATCAGCACCGCTCGCCGCCAGCGCCGCGATCTCGTCAATTTCATGCACCTCTTCCATCAGCGTCGCCTTGAATTTGACGAGACGTTCCGCCGTGTTGTCCGGCAGCGTCGGCTTCCCATGTGCCGGCAGGCGGTACATGGCGTTCATCAGGGCGATGCGTTGGGCGAAGGATTTTTTCATGAGAGATACGCGGCGGCTTCCTTGTCATCGGCACATTCGAAAAACAGCCCAACCGCTTCACGCAAGTTGCGTTTGGCTGATTCGAGAGAATCGCCCTGGCTGGCAATATCCAATTCCGGGCAAAGCGCAACCAAGCCATCCCCTTCGCATTCGAGAATGGCGGTAAGGGTTTTGGTCATGGTCTTGATCCTTGAGTGGTCCCGCTTGGGCCATTATCGTGCAACTGGCACGCATCATTCACGCCGCAGGCAATTGGCCTGATAGGCTTGGTGGCAGCGGTTCTCAGGCCATCGCCGTCATGCCGCCAGCGGCATTTTTGAGGCGAACGTCCTCTGCACGTCCTGCTTCGTTGCGCCTGCCGCGAATAGAGCGCGCACGATCAAGTCGAGTGATACCGAGGCATCACCCGCTTCGATCTTGGCGACGCGCGACTGGCTTGAGCGGTGGTTTTGGCAAACACATCGAGAATCACTGCTGCGCCACTGTCGAGGCAGTAGACCAGCCGCCAGGTCTTGGTGGCGTCCACGATCCGCAACGCATGGCTGGCCTTGCCAATGGACGGCATCGGGCGGGAATGCGGCAGTGGAATATTCTCGCCAAGCTGAAGTCTGCGCAATAGCAATCCTGCTTCGATTCGCGCCCGCGCCGAAAATGGCGGCGTTTTGATATCACCTTTGAGCCATAGCAAGGGTTTATTGGGCCGGCTCATGCTGTCGCGTATATGTCAAAAGTGACATATACGCACATGCATGACCGGCCGGTGAATGTCAAGATAGCCGGCGCACGCAGCGACCGCGTTCAAAGACCGCGTTTGCACAATCGGCACGACGCAGGCATGATGCGG
>JANOYK010000307.1:0-3858 GCA_031428855.1 Burkholderiales bacterium
GGGGGCCGGTCAAGTTCGGTGCTTCCGGCCAGATCACGTCGCTCGAACCCCCAGTGATCCAGATCCAGGGCGCCAGACACGTCGCAATCTATCCGGCTTCGATCAAGCAGGGGGACCTGCGGCTCGGCGTGAAGTAAGGGCCGCCGCCGAACCGGCCCCAGGCCGGACGCTATGCTGACGCTGCAGATCCTCGCCAACGGCCTCGTGCTCGGGGGGCTCTATGCCTGCATTGCCGCGGGGTTTTCGCTCGTCTGGGGCGTGCTCAACGTCATCAACATGCTGCATGGCTCGTTGATTATTTTTGCCGGTTACCTCACCTATTTCGCCTGGGCCAATGTGCAGATTCATCCGCTGGTGTCACTGCTGGCGGTGACCGGCCTGATGTTTCTGTTCGGCTATGTGTTGCAGTATCTGCTCATCAACCGCGTGGTCAAGCGCCCGGTGCTGACCACGCTGACACTCACGTTTGGCCTGGACATGATGCTCTACAACTTCATGAACGTGGTGTTCGAGGCAACACCGCGGCGCGTCACACTCAACTGGGGCAGCGTCTCGCTCGGTGACATCGTGCTGCCGATGGACCGGCTGGTGGCGATGGCGCTGGCGTTCACGCTCACCGGGGTGCTGTACGCAGTGATGCGCGCCTCCAAGGCCGGGCGCGCGATTGTGGCGGTGCGCATGGACAGCGATGCGGCGGCACTGATGGGGATCCGGATTCCGCGCGTATACGCGATGACCTTCGGTATCGGGGCTGGCATGGCCGGGGCCTGCGGCGTGTTGTTCGCGGTGGCGTTTCCGGTGACCACCAATGTGTCGGGCCTGCTGCTCGGCAAAGCGTTTGTGGTGTGCGTAATCGGCGGACTGGGCAGTGTGCCGGGGGCGCTGCTGGGCGGGCTGGCGCTGGGTCTGATCGAATCCTTCGGCGGCCACTGGTTCGGTCCGCAAAACGCCATCACGCTCGGTTTTGTGCTGATGCTGCTGCTGTTGATGGTGCGGCCCACCGGGCTGCTCGGCATCAAAGGCTATGAATAGCGCCCATGAATAAAAGCATCGCTGCCTTCATCGTCGTCGCAGCCGGCATCGCGCTCACGCCTTGGGTGGCCGACAACTACTACGTCAAGCTCGCCACCTTTGTGGCGATGTACGGCGCGCTGGCGCTGTCGTGGAATTTCATTGGCGGCTATACCGGCTATCCATCGTTTGCCACTGCCGCTTTCATCGGTCTCGGTTCGTACGCCGGTGCTTTGTTTCAAAACGCCGGGGTGCCGTTGATCCTGGCTTGGCTGCTGGCTGGCGTGGTCACCGCCGCATTTGCGGCGGTGTTGGGCTTTGCGATTTTGCGTGTCAAGGGCCACTACTTCGCGGTCGGGTCGATCTCGGTGGTGGAGGTGTTGCGGCTGATCGCGTCGTCCTGGTCCGGCTTGACCGGCGGCGGCGATGGCCTCAACGTGAAAATTCTGCAAGGCGGTGCGGACTATGCGGGCCGCGTGTTCCTGTTTGCCATGCTGGCGGTGATGATCGCCACCTTCGCTGTGACGGTGTGGGTCGAGCGCAGCCGCTTTGGTTTCGGCTTGAAAGCGATCAAGCAGAACGAAGACGCAGCCAACATGGTGGGCGTCAACGTCAGCGCGTACAAGATCGGCGCGTTCACGCTCTCAGCCGTGTTTTGCGGCATCACCGGCGCGGTCTACGCGTCGTGGATTGCCTACATCGCGCCGGTGGATGCATTCTCGATCCTGACCACGCTCAAGGTGCCGGTGATGGCACTGTTGGGTGGCGAAGGCACGATCTTCGGCCCGGTGCTCGGTGCGTTGGTGTTCGTGATCCTCGAAGAATCGATCTGGGCGCGGTTTCTCGAAGCCAATCAGGCGATTTTGGGACTCACAATTGTCGTGTTGATTTTCTTTTTGCCGGGCGGATTGCTGCGCATCGACTACCGGCGCATTGGACGTCGTCTTGGGATGGGCCGCAGCGGAGCTACCGGCGGTGCTGGCGGCACCGCAGGCACCGCAGGCACCAGCGCCACCAGCGCCACCAGCACCGGCGGAACCGGCGGAACCGGCAGCAACAAGGATGGCCGCGATGCTTGAAGTGCGCCAATTGACCAAACGTTTTGGCGGTGTCGCCGCCGTCAGCAACGTGTCGTTTGAACTAAAAGCGGGTGAGATCGTCGGCCTGATCGGCCCCAATGGCGCGGGCAAGACCACGCTGATTAACGTCATCACCGGCGTTCACCGCGCCAGCGAAGGCAAGGTGCTGTTTGATGGCCGCAATGTCACCGCGCAACAGCCGTGGCAGGCGGCGCGCAGCGGCCTCGCGCGTACGTTTCAGATCGTGCAGCCGTTTCCTGGCATGACGGTGCTGGAGAATGTGGTGGCTGGTGCCTTGTTTGCCGGCCGCGCCGCCAGCCGCGCCGAGGCGGATCGCGCGGCGATGGAACATCTGGAGTTCGTCGGTCTGGCGCACGAGGCGGAGCGACCGGCGGCGAGCCTGACGCTGCCGTCGCGCAAGCGCCTCGAATTGGCCAAGTCGCTGGCGATGAAGCCGCGTCTGTTGATGCTCGATGAAGTCAACGCCGGTCTCAACACCGGCGAGATCGACCGCGCGCTCGAGCTGATGCGCGCCATCGCCGCGCGCGGCGTCACCATCGTCATCGTCGAACATTTGATGAAGGTGGTGTTTTCTCTGTGCCAGCGCGTGCTGGTGCTGCATCACGGCGAGCTGATTGCGCAAGGCGAACCGCGTGCAGTGGCGAAAGATGAAAAAGTGATCGAGGCATATCTGGGCCACAAATTCGCGGCCAAGTTGAAGACTATGGATGGAGCCGCTGCGCTGGCGGAACGGGCGCAGGAACCAGTACAGGGACAAACGTTGGGACAAGCACAGGGAAACGCGCATGGCTGAGAGCACTGTGGAGCACAAGCCCGCGCACTCACCGGCGCACACTGCACCGCCCCTGCTCCAAGTGCGTGGCGTCACCGCCGGCTACGGCGAGGTTCAGGTGCTGTGGGACATGAACGTCGAGGTGATGCGCGGCGGCATCGCCTGCATCGTCGGCTCCAACGGTGCCGGCAAGACCACACTGTTGCGCACTCTGTCAGGCCTGGTGGCAGCGCGCAGCGGTACTGTGCTGTTCGATGGCCGCGATCTCACCAACGCTGCGCCGGACGCGGTGTTGCAAGCGGGCATTGCCCATGTGCCCGAGGGACGCCGCCTGTTCAAAGGCTTGACGGTGCGTGACAACCTGCTGCTGGGGGCCTATCTGCGCACGAATTCGCGTGCTGTGATCGATGAAGACCTCGAATGGGTCTATGCGCTGTTTCCGATTCTGGCTGAACGCCGCCGCCAGGACGCCACCACCATGTCGGGTGGCGAGCAGCAGATGTGTGCAATCGGGCGCGGCCTGATGGCGCGCCCCAAACTGTTGATGATTGACGAACTCTCGCTCGGTCTGGCCCCGCGCGCGGTCGAAAAATTGACCGAAGCGCTGCAGGAAATCAACCGGCGTGGCCTCACCATTTTGCTGGTGGAACAGGACGTGATGACTGCGTTTGAACTCGCGTCGTACGGCGTGGTGGTGGAAACCGGCCGCACCACATTGGCCGGGCCAACCGCCGAGTTGGAGCAGCATCCGCGCGTGCGTGAGGCCTATCTGGGTATTTGAGAGTGTGCCGAAGCCGGCCTGCATGAATGGCGGCGGGAGCGTCCGTCAGGTCGCTGTCCCGGGGGGTGGTTTGGCACAAAAAAAAACCGGGTAAAAAAAAAAACCGCCCCAACAATGAAAAAAAAAAACCCCACAAAAAAATACACACAAAGTTGAAATTTTAAGCCTAAAAGCCCAAAAACAAAGCCCCCCCC
>JANOYK010000308.1:0-6324 GCA_031428855.1 Burkholderiales bacterium
AATGGCTCCAGGAGCCATTCTTGCGGCCCCTCTGCCCCCTCCCCGCAATCTACCTGGCGGCAGTCAGACTCGGGTGAATGAACTTGCCCGCGTCGAGCGAAAATTCGAGCGCGCTCCAGGTCACCACATGGTTCTTCACCACCCAACTGTTGCGCGCTGCGGCTTTCGCCTGTTGCAACGCCGGAAACTGGCCAACCGGCAATTGCAGCATCGCACCGCAGACAAAATGCAGCGACACAAAAGCATTGCTGACACGCATCCGCGCCACGCGCCAATCGCGGCTGCGCGCAGCGCGTGCTGCTTCGAAGGCAGCGCGCCGCTGCGCACTCAATGCTGCCGGCGGCGCATCGCGCTCGGTCTGCCATGGCTCTTCGGTCAGCTCGGCAATGCCGTTGGCACGGGCGGCAATCGCCAGTTGTTTGGCGCGCGCCGCGCCATGCAGGCTGTTGGCGAATTTGCGAATCACGTAACGGTCTGAACCGGGCTGCAGCCAGCGCGCCACCCAGCCGTTGACCTCGCCTGCCGCATTTTTGCTGGCGTACACCCCGGGCTTGCCGCTGGTATTGTTTTTGCGCACAATCTGCGCGTATTGCGCGCGGCTCAGATGAGGATGTTGTTCAATCACCGCATCGCGCCACGCGCGCGCCGCCTTGAGCGCGTTGCTTTTGCCACCATTGAGTGCATCGGCAAAGCGCATGCGGTGCAATACGCCCCGGCGCGACAAATGCACCAGATAGCCATGATCCCGTTTTTCTTCGTGGTCATAGCGCGACAGACCGGTGACGATTCTCTTGACACTATTCATGGCGCTGACTCCCGGATAGGAGAGCGCATGATACACAGGCGCAGCCGCTGCGTAAGCGCTACTGCGCCTTGGCCCCCGACGCGCGCATCACCTCGGTCAACACATTGAATTCATCGCGCAAAAATTTGTCGTACTCCTCCGGCGACATCAACATCGGCGCCGCGCCGATGGTCTCAAAGCGCGCGCGTATTTCGGGCAGTTGCAAAATCTTGTTGATCTCGGCGTTGAGGCGGGCAACGATGTCGCGCGGCGTTGCCACCGGTGCGAGCAGGCCGACCCAGAAGTTGAATTCGCCTTGGGGGAAACCGGCTTCGGCCATCGTCGGCACATCGGGAAACGCGGCCACGCGCCTGGGCGTGCTCATGGCGAGCCCGATCAGGCGGCCATCCTTGATGTGCCCGGCTGCGGTGGAGAGTGGCGTGACGGTGAACTGGGTGCGCCCGCCCATGGTTTCGGTGAGCGACTCGGGCGAGCCTTTGAACGGCACATGCACGGCGTCGATGCCGGCCGCCATGCGAAATTTTTCGGCGCTGATGTGGGCACCGCTGCCGACACCGGCGGTGGCGTAGTTGAACGAGCCGGGCTTGGCTTTGGCTGCGGCCACCAACTCGCGCGCGCTGCGAATGCCGAGCGAGGGTGACACCACCAGCACCGAGGGCAGACTCGCGAGCGGGGCGACGCCGGCGAAATCCTTGATGGTGTCGTAACTGAGATTGGCGTAGAGCACCGGGTTGACCACATGGCCGGTGGAGATGACGCCGAGGGTGTAGCCATCAGCCGGCGACTTGGCGAGCGCGCCGATGCCGATGGTGCCGCCGGCACCGGCGCGGTTTTCGATCAACACTGGCTGGCCGAGTGCAGCGCTCAAGCGCTCGGCGATGGGGCGCGCAATCGTGTCGGTGGCCGAACCGGGGGTGAAGGGTACGATGATGCGGATCGGTTTGGCAGGGAAGGCTTGCGCCTTGGCATGGCGCAGCGGCAGCGCCGCCAGAGTGGTGCCGCCGAGTGCGGCGGAAATCAGGGAACGGCGTTTCATATTGCCTCCAGTTGTGTCTGTGTCAGCACAAGAAACAGCCCCGCCGGCATCGCACCGGCGGAGGGACAATAGCTGAAGAATGGCTCCAGCAGCCACTCTTCAGCCAATGAAGCAAACCCGCTGCCTTAGGCCAGCAGCGCCTTCACCTTGTCCGGGGTAAATGGCAGATCACGCAAACGCTTGCCGGTGGCGCGCGCAAACGCGTTGGCAATCGCTGCCACCACCGGGCCTTGCGAGCCTTCACCGACGCCGAGCGAGCGCTCGTTCGGCATGTTGACCAGCGACACTTTCACCTTGGGCACCTCGGCATAAGTGAGGATCGAATAATCGGCCCACGACTTGGTAAGGATCTGGCTGTTGTCGTAAGCGATCTGTTCGCGCAGGGTCCAACTGGCGGACTGGATCGCACCGCCTTCGATCTGGTTGACGATGCCGTCGGGGCTGACGATCATGCCGGCATCGACCGAGAGCGCGATGCGTGGAACCGCGACCACGCCGCTGGCGCGGTCCACCTCGATGTCGGCAATCGCGGCCACATAGCAACTGTTGTTCTTGTAACGCGAGAACGAGACGCCGCGGTTTTTGTCGCCGGTTTTCCAGTGGGCATCGGCTGCGACTTTTTCGAGCACCGCACGGGCGCGCGGGTCGGTCAGGTGACGTAGACGGAAATCAACCGGGTCCACCCCGGCCAGTTCCGCCAGTTCGTCCATGAACGATTCAGCCGCGAACAGATTGGCGTACGCGCCCAGCGTGCGCAGCGCGGAGACGCGCAGCGGCATGTCCATCAACATGTGGTTGATGGTTTTGGTCTGCGCGAATACGTAGTAAGGCACGGCGTTGCGGTCGCTGCCGCCGTTGGGCTGCGGAATGTTCTTGGCCGGGCCCATCGGCGACGGATTGGCGAGGTGCCAGCCCGCCAAGAGGTTGCTGCCGTCGGGGTCGTAGGGGCGGGTGCTGTGGGTGTGGCTCCACAACTCATGCGTCCAGTCAACGATGCGGCCAGCGGCATCAAGGCCGGCGCTGAGGTTCATCACCATCGCCGAGCCATACGGCTCCCAGCCAAATTCGTCTTCGCGCATCCATTGCAATTTCACCGGACGGCCCTTGGTGGCGCGCGCAACGAGAGCGGCATCGAGCGCCACGTCATCGGCACCGTTGTGGCCGTAGCAGCCTGCGCCTTCCTTGTGGATGCAATTGATGTTGGCCTCGGGCATCTTCAACACCTTGACCATATCGCCGCGCAACTGGAACACGCTCTGGCTATGCGTCCACACGGTGAGCTTGTCGTCTTTCCATTGCGCCACCGCGCACGAGGGGCCGATGGAGCCGTGCGACTGGAACGGACGGGTGTATTCGGCCTTGAGCGTGCGTGTGGCGCTCGCCGCGGCTTGCGGGTTGTCCTTGCGGCCAACGATGCTGTCGGTGCTGCGCTGGGTTTTCATGTGCGCATACAAAGCCGCACCCTTGGGTGGCAGCGCAGCCGGCACATCCCACTTGGCGTTTTGCAAGAGTGCGTAGCGCGCAGCAATCGCCTGCTCTTCACGCGTCGCGGCGACGGCGAGAAAGTTACCATCGCGCACCACCGCCACCACGCCGGGCAGGCGCCGCACGGCGGCTTCGTCCACCGACAGCAGCTTGGCGGTGAGTGAGGGCGGGCGCACCACGCGGCCAAACACCATGCCGGGCAGGCGCATGTCTTGCACGTAGGCTTCACCGCCGGTGACCTTGGCCGGGATGTCGCGGCGCGGCACGTTTTTGCCAACGATTTTGTATTGCGCCGGGGTTTTGGGTTTGACCCCGGGGCTGGCCTCGCGGCCGAGCGGCACACTGCCGGCCAGTTCCCAGTATGTAGTCTTGGCACCGCCAGCACCTGCCGTGATGGTGCCGTCAATCACTTGCAACCCTTCAACTGGCGCACCCAATTTTTGCGCTGCCGCAGCCAGCAGCAAGCCGCGCACTTCAGCGGAGGCAAATTGGAGGGCTGCGCCACTGTGCTGAATTGACAGCGAGCCGGCGGTCACGCCTTCGTCCGGCACGCGCGCGGTGTCACCTGACACCACCTTGATGCGCACCATGTCGACATCGAGTTCATCGGCGACAATTTGGGTCAGCGCGGTGGTGATGCCCTGGCCGAGTTCAACCTTGCCCGAGAAAATCGTCAGCGTGCCGTCGGGGTTGACCGACAGCCAGGCATCGAGCTTGCGGAAATTGTTCAAGCTGCCGGCCAGCGCCGGGCGCGCCGCCTGCTGCGCCTCGATCAACGAGGGCGCGAGGCTGAACGCCACTGCCAGCGCACCGCTCTTTTTGAAGAAACGGCGGCGCGATAACTGGAACGCGGCAGACGGCGCATCGCCGTGGCGCGCAGCAGGCAGGTGAGCGTCCGCCTCGGCGGCGCTGCCGTTGAGATAACTTGTGCGCGCGTTCATGCTGCCACCTCTTGACGCAAAGCGGCGGCCTGACCGGGCGAGGCCTGACCCGCCGTGACCTCTTGCCCGCTGGCGCGCTGAATCGCGCGCACGATGCGGTTGTGGGTGCCGCAGCGGCACAGGTTGCCAGCCAGCGCAGTGCGAATCTGCGCCTCACTGGGCTTGGGCGTTTTGTCGAGCAGCGCCTTGGCCGTCATCATTGCGCCAGCGACGCAGTAGCCGCACTGCGCCGCCTGCTCGTCAATAAAGGCAGTCTGCAGCGCGTGCGGCTGGCCGCCGCTGCTGATCCCTTCAAGGGTGGTGATGGACTGGCCCACCACCTTGCCGGCCGGGGTGATGCACGAGCGCACCGCCGCACCGCCGATCATCACGGTGCAGGCACCGCACTGGCCAAAGCCGCAGCCGTATTTGGCGGCGTTGAGATTGAGGTCGTTGCGCAACACATAGAGCAACGGTGTGGCAGGCGCGGCCGGACTGGTGTGGCGTGCGCCGTTGACGGTGAGGGTGACAGCCATGCGGTTCTCCTTTGGTGAGTGATGCATCGATGCGATGGTGTCTGGCTTTTTTTTCGACACAGCGGACCGCTCAGACAGCGCAGCATAGTGTACTGACAACTTGCTGCCGGCATCTTTCCGCAGCATCTTTCCGAGTTGACCAATGCGGGAAAGGCGCGAACCTATTGCTTCGGCAACCGCAAAATTCTGCGCAAAGCAGTCTCCACGGCGGCCAGGTCTTCATCACCCATTTCGCCAATCAGGGTCTTCAGACGTGATTTGTCGACGGCGCGGATGTGTTCGATGCGCGCCTTGGAGTCTGCGCCCATGGACGGCACTGCCAGCAAGAGCGGGGGCACAGCCGGCGTCTTGGTGGTGGTCAAGGGAATCACAATCACGGTGCGCCGGTGTTGGTTGACTTCTTCAGTCGAGAGCAACACGCAAGGACGGGTCTTGGCGATTGCAGAACCGCGCACCGGATCAAGTTCCACCCAATACACCTGACCACGCGAGATCGCCTGACTCATGCTGCTTTGGCGGTCTTGATGGCGCGGGCAGATTTGGCGGGCGGCACCTTGCGGCTTTTTTGCTGCTCGCGCGTGCGCGCCTCTTTGAATTGCCGCTCGAAAACACGGGCATCAAAGCCCTCGTCATTGTCAGCGTCAAGCCGCTGGTTGAGCCAAGCCGTTTGTTCGGCGGCCATGACGGGATGCTTGGCTTCAAGCGCGGTAAGCCGTTGGGCGGCCTGCACCAGTTCGCTGCTCTCTCGCTCAAGATCGCGGCGCAGCAGGTCAATCAAATAACGGCTGCGCTGCCGCAGCGGCACTACATGGGCAAACCGGGCCGCCAAGTCTTCCGGCAGGCGCAGCAGCACTTGATGTTGCGTGGTCATGATGAAGCCTTGCTGTTTACGGGGAAATCAAATGATACTTGATAATATGATTCTTGATATCCTGTATCTTTTACCCCCGCGGCCCGTTTACACCGGGTCAGGCGGCAAAATGCTTCCCAATCGCCGGATCAAACGCACCGTCGATCAACACGAACAACATCTTGCACGGTTTGCCGGAGCGGTTGGCCCAGGCGTGGCTGGTGCCGCGCTCGACCAGAAAATCACCCTGCTGCATCAGGCGCTCGCTGTCGTCGAGCACGATGACAATTTCACCTTCGAGCACCAGCGCGTAATCGACCGATTCGGTGCGGTGCATCAGCGGGTGGCCGCCTTGTTTGTAGGTCGAGGCCTTGTCGGTGCCCATCGCGCCGAAGGCTTCTTTCGCGCCGCCGCCATCGAGGTTTTTGGTCCACTCGCCCTCGGGGCCAAATTCCACAATCCGCACCACCGTGCCGTTTTTGGGCGGCTCCAGCGTGAGTCGGCGCGCGGTCGGGTCGGCCTCGTTGCCAACGAAGCATGGCGTCTGATCCGTCATCCACAGGTTGGTCAGGTGGTAGCCGACGCGCCTGGGGTTGGTATGCACCGAGGGCGCGGCCGTGTCTTCGGTGAAAATCGATTTGCCGTGATCGTCGTGGCCGGTAACGATGCGGCGCACGTAGCCTTTGTCTGCG
>JANOYK010000309.1:0-2520 GCA_031428855.1 Burkholderiales bacterium
GGCTGGCAACGGTGCCCAGCACCGACAGGCTGCCGATGATGACGTAATCGCGGTGTTGGGTGAGCTTGGCGGCTTCGCCGAGCAGGCGCCGAATGTTGTCGCGGTTCACGCCGCGGCCGGCTCGCGCAGCAAAAAGCCGAAGGGCGTGTTGTGCATCAAGGCGACACCGTTCGGCGCGTCCGGCTGCAGCACGTGCAGGCGCAGGCCTTCAACCGGGTTGGCGAGGATGCGCCGCCATTCGGCAACATAAAACGGGCTGCACGTATGCGCGCTTTCCCATTTCGCAATCGCCGCCTGGGCGCGTGCCGTCACCGACGGCGCGCGCAACTGATCGGAGACCAAGGCCAACGCGCGCTCATGCAGCGCACGTAAAGCATCGTCCTGCCGGCGCTTGTCGGCACGGGCGGCCTTGCGGGCGTCTAGCAGGGAAGATGAGTTCATGGCTGGATTAATCTGAAGCTTGAGGATTCAGTTTACAGGCTGATGGAGATGCTTGTAAACCGTTGGTGGGAGCGGGTCTTGGCCCTATGCCGGTACACTCCCCGCGAACTACTCGTGCTCATCCCCCGGCAACGGCGGCACGCTCGGCACCTTACGCAAAAACTTTTCGAAGTCTTTGCGCGAGCCCTTTGCCGCTTCGCGTTTGAGGTGCTCGACGGTCAGGAACGAGGCCATTTTCTCGGCGGCGGCGCTGGCGATGAACTGGTTGACGGAGATGCCATCGCGCTTGGCCAGGTCCTTGATGGTTTCGTGTACCGAATTGGGCAGGCGTACGGTGAGTGCGGTCATGGTCATTTCCCTTTCAGATTTTTCAGAAATTGCCCTGGTGTCTTCGCTTGTACGCCGAGCGAGCGGGCGCGTAGAAAGTCCTTCAGGTTGTGCGTCACGATGGTGTTGGCTCCGGATGCAATGGCGCATTCGAGCACCATGTCGTCGTCCGGATCACGCAAAAACGGCCGCCACAAAAAGTGAATTCCCTGCAAATGCGCTATCGACGCCAGATAGCGCGTGAACCCCAATGCCGTTTCCGCATTGGCCCCGGGCGGTAAATGCTCAAGGCGTGTGAGCACGGATTGCCACTCGGCATACAGAGTCACCGACAGGCAAATCTCGAAGCGCGGATCGGGCAATGATGACACCAGCGCAAAGCTCGCGCCTTCGCGTGATCGCGCTGCCGAGACCAGTACGCAGGTGTCGAGGACGATGCGTTCAGTGGTTATACCCATGTAACCATTCTACAACACACGGGGTTGGCGTTTTGGAGGCTGCCAGGAGCGGGACGCAGCCCTATATCGGCGCTACCCGCATCTCGATCCGTACCTTGAGCGCGCGACCCACCGCAACGATGATCGCCGAGAGATTGGCCATCGTCGGGTTGCCGGATGCCGAGAGCATGCGGTGTACGCTCTTGCCCGGTTTGCCGATCTCCTGCGCCAGTTGCTCGAAGCCGACCGTGGCGTTGACCAGGTCGCGCAGGATCAGCTTGGCCTCGTACGGTTCGCCGTTGAGGAACAGCGTGAGCGCCTCGTCGAGCAGAGCGCGCGCGAACTTTGGATCGCGCTCGACGCGGGCCACTACGGTTTGCTTGAAGTCTCTGGTCAGTGCCATGATGGTCCTACTTTCGTTTCGGATCGTTTAGCTTGAGCGCCGCGTTCCTGCGCCGCTGATAGTTTTGCCATAACTCCACCGCGCGGTCGATATCGCGCTGCTGCCGGCGCTTGGTGCCGCCGCCCAGCAGCACGATCAGCCTTTCGCCATCGCGCGCCAGATAAATTCTTATCCCCGGCCCCCAGTCGATCTTGTATTCGCCAATGCCGCGAAACCATTCGATATTCGACAAATTGCCCGCCGCCATGCCCACCTTGGCGACCGTCACCTTTGCCGCCATCTGCGCGTCGAGGGAATCGAACCACTCCGTATAGGGACACGCGCCAGTCTCGGTGAGCAGTTCTTCGACGCGATAGGTCATATTCTTATGGTATCACATACGTTACCAATTAAACTGATTGTGTAGATCAATCCACGCAATCCTGTTCGCCCTCGCTTGCACCATGGCCGCAGGCAGCGCGATCGCGCAATCTCCGCCCGGCCCTGATCATGGCCGCCCGGTGGAACTCGTCGCGCGCTTCTTCACGCGTGACGCCCGAGCAGTTTCGCGAGGCGCCAATCAAAATGCGGAAGGTGCGCGCCGCGCCGCGCGGGGTTTGCCCACCTATCCTTAAGCGCAAGGCGAACCGCAAGGCGCGCGCCGAAGCCCGGCGTGTCGCCTGAGCGCCTGGATGCGGTGAGGGATCAATACCGGCCTCGCAGTTGACCTCATTTGACTGCGGAGAAGGTCGAGGGGCGGCGGGTGAACTAGCCCCCCAGAGGAGGATTGGCCTGAAAGCCTTGGTGGGAGCGGGTCTTGTCCTTGTGCCAAGGTGCTGCGCACCGTCCTGATTGGCCGAGCTTTCCTTACTTGCCTGGGTTCTTGCCGGCAAGTCTGGCTTGGTCTTCTTCGAACGCGCGCTTTGCCCGCCC
>JANOYK010000310.1:0-3525 GCA_031428855.1 Burkholderiales bacterium
GCCGGCGTGTTCGCCTTCAAGCGCGAGAACGAGGACCCGACCCGCATGTTCGCCGGTGAAGGCGACCCGTTCCGCACCAACAAGCGCTTTCATCACGTCTCCGCAGGCATGCCGGCCAAGCGCCTCTCGACCGCGTTCGACTCGGTCACGCTCTACGGCAACGACCCCGATTTGCGCCCGGACATTTACGGCAAGGTCGGTAACTCCGGCGTCAGCATCGCCACGCTCGACGATATGAAGGTGCTCTACGGCGGTTTCGATCTCACCTCGCCGAACACCAGCGTGTCGATGACGATCAACGGCCCGGCACCGACCATCCTCGCGTTCTTCATGAACACGGCGATCGACCAGAACCTCGACAAGTTCAAGACAGACAACAAACGCGAACCCACCGCAAACGAAGCCGCCAAAATCCGCGCCTGGGTGCTGGAGAACGTGCGCGGCACGGTGCAGGCCGACATTCTCAAGGAAGACCAGGGCCAAAACACCTGCATCTTCTCGACCGAGTTTTCATTAAAAGTGATGGGCGACATTGCCGAGTATTTTGTGCATCACAAAATCCGCAATTTCTACTCGGTCTCGATCAGCGGATATCACATCGCCGAAGCCGGTGCCAACCCGGTGTCGCAACTCGCCCTCACCTTGTCGAACGGCTTCACCTTCGTCGAAGCCTACCTCGCGCGCGGCATGCGCATCGACGACTTCGCCGCCAACCTGTCGTTCTTCTTCTCCTACGGCATGGACCCGGAGTATTCAGTGATCGGCCGCGTCGCGCGCCGCATCTGGGCCACCGCCATCAAGAACAAATACGGCGGCAACGAGCGCAGCCAGAAATTGAAATTCCACTCGCAGACCAGCGGCCGCTCGCTGCACGCGCAGGAAATCGCCTTCAACGACATCCGCACCACCTTGCAGGCGCTGATCTCGACCTACGACAACACCAACTCGCTGCACACCAACGCCTACGACGAAGCCATCACCACACCGACCGAAGAGAGCGTGCGCCGCGCGATGGCGATCCAGCTCATCATCAACCGCGAATGGGGCATCGGCAAAAACGAAAACCCGAATCAGGGCAGCTTCATCATCGAAGAGTTGACCGATCTGGTCGAAGAAGCGGTACTCAAAGAGTTTGAAGCGATCTCGGATCGCGGTGGCGTATTGGGCGCGATGGAAACCGGCTTCCAGCGCGGCCAGATTCAGGAACAGTCGATGTATTACGAGCACAAAAAACACGACGGCTCGTATCCGATCATCGGCGTCAACACCTTCCGCAACCCGCACACCGAAGGCGAGCAGCCGTTTGAAGTCAAGCTGATCCGCTCGACCGAAGAAGAAAAGCAATCGCAGTTAAACCGTCTCGCCGATTTCCACGCGCGCAACCAGGATGTGGCCCCCGCCATGCTCAAACAATTGCAGCAAGCGGTCATCAGCAATCAAAACGTCTTCGCCGTGCTGATGGACGCGGCGCGCGTCTGCTCACTCGGGCAGATCACCAACGCGCTGTTTGAGGTCGGCGGGCAGTACCGGCGCAGCATGTAGATTGAACACAGCGCCGGCGCAACTTTTTTCAGTGCAATTGCTGCCGCAGCAATTGCCCAAAATCAAATGCGCTAAATTGCACCGTCTTGCCAGTGTAGTAATTGGCGCGATGAAATTGCTTGATGCCAACGGCCTTGTCGCTTTCAGCGACCGCCAGCACAAACCCTGGCTGATTGGTATACCGGTACTGCAGGTGAATGACTTCAGCCTCAAGCAATCGCGTCGCGCTGGTCGCCGCGATAACAATAAGCGGGTTGGCAGCTTCACCAATCACATGATCAGCTTCCAAGCCCGTGACGCTCCGCCGCGCTGGCCGGGTGACGCAATCGATGTGCGTACTCGATGGGACTACTCGCTGTGTCTATTTTTTGGGCGCGTCGTACAGCGGCTTGCCCTTGTCGACGATATGCACGGTGTAGAGCTTAATCACCGTATCGCCCGCCACCGCCCAGCCTGCATGCGGCGCATCGCGCAGATTCATGATTGGCGCGCCAGTCGGCAGCGGCACTGCGTCCTTGCCGGGAACCTGAATCATGCCGCCTTGCAACACGATGCCCGCTTCAATGCCGTGATGAATGTGCAGCGGAATCGATTCGCCCGGCTTGTATTCAGACACCGACGAAATCACTTCCATACCGGGCGCGCCGGATAAATCCACGCGGCGAATTTCCTTGCGGTTGGCCTCCTGCGCCCAAGCGGCGGCCGGCAGAATCGCTGCGCATGCAGCGGCAGCGAGCACCGTGCGCAATAGTATTTTTTGCAGTGGCCTATGGTTGATTGAATCCATGTTGACTCTCCTCGATGAGTGACCGGCGTGAGCGGGATGCCCGGAGCGGCTGCGCGCATTCTGCGCGTGTTGTTGCGCGTATGCAAGCAAGCGAGGCCAAACACAAGCCGGTGCAGCCCGCCCCCGGTGTACTCTCTGCCCCTGTCAACAAAACCCCACCGATTGAGGAGCTTCATGCACGCCGTTCGCACTCTCCAGTTTTCATTGGCGCTCGCACTCGCGTGCGCTGCGCCGTTCGCTGCCGCGCAAGCGTGGCCGTCCAAGCCGGTGCGCATCGTGCTGCAATTTCCGCCCGGCGGCTCGACCGATGTGGTAGCGCGCATCCTGGCGCAGACCCTCACCACATCGCTCGGCCAGCCCGTGATTGTCGAGAACCGTCCCGGTGCCGATGGCGCGATAGCGGCCGACCATGTGATCCGCTCGGAACCGGACGGTCATACCTTTTTTCTGGCCAGCAACACGCCGATGATGCAGGTGCCGTTGCTCAAAAAGAACCCGCCTTACGACCCGGTCAAGAGCTTTACGCCGGTGTCGCTGGTGGGGCGCTATGTGTATGTGCTGGCCGTCAACCCCAGCGTGCCGGCCAAGGATGTGGCCGAGCTGCTCGCCTACGCGCGCGCCAATCCGGGCAAGCTCGGCTATGGCAGCTACAGCGGCGTCACCACGTTGATGCACAACCGCTTGAAGAGCGCCGGGGCTGACATGAATCTGGTGCCGTACAAAGGTGAAGCGCCCACCATCGTCGATATTCTGGGCAACCATGTGCAGCTCACCTTTGCCACGCCGATCAGCACGCTGTCGCACATCAAGGAGGGCAAGCTGCGCGCGCTCGCCGTGTTGCTGCCCAAGCGCTCGGCGTTGCTGCCGGGCGTGCCGACTGCCGCCGAGGCCGGTTTGCCGCCGTTCAACGCCGGCACCTGGGCCATGCTGCTCGGCCCCGCCAAGCTGCCGCCCGACATTACCCAGCGCATGAACAAGGCGTTGAACGCGGCGATGCAGCGGCCTGACGTGCGCGAGAAAATTGATGCGCTTGGGTTTGATCTGGCGGGATCCACGCCGGAAGAAGTCGCGGCGTTTTTGCAGGAGCAGTTGCAGGCCTGGGGCCGTGCGTTCCGTGAAGCGGGGATGCACCCGGAGTGAGGGAGGTGCGCATTGCGGCACCGCAGTTACACCGCAGTTACACCGCAGTTACACCG
>JANOYK010000311.1:0-2789 GCA_031428855.1 Burkholderiales bacterium
GCACCCGCTGCTGCCGCCCCCGGCGCACGCTGAACTCAGCACGTTGCGGCAAGCCCGGCCGGCGCGGCTTCGCCGTGTGGCCCGGCCCACCGTCTCCTTCCCTGTCGCCCTCCCCGTCGCCCTCCCCGTCTCCCTCCTTCAGCGCCCCCCCCCCGTTCTCCCCTGCCTTGATGGAAACCCCCCTCACCGCATTCGCGGTCTCCACCGCTTTGGTCGCCGTCGCCGAGATCGGCGACAAGACGCAACTGCTGTCATTCGCCCTCGCCGCGCACTACCGCAAGCCGGGCGTCATCATTCTCGGCATTTTGATTGCCACTCTGGCCAATCACGCCTTGGCCGGCTCGCTCGGCGTGCTGCTGGCACATTGGCTTACGGCACGCACCACCGCACTGCTGGTGGGCTGCGGCTTCATCGCCTTTGGCGTATGGGCACTGTTCCCCGACCGCCTCGACAGCGCGCCCAAGACGCATGGCGGCGTGTTCATCACCACCCTGATCGTATTTTTTATCGCCGAGATGGGCGACAAAACCCAGCTCGCCACCATCGGTCTGGGCGCACGCTTTGCGCTGCCGCTGGCGGTGATCGGCGGCACCACGCTGGGCATGATGATCGCCAACGTGCCGGCCGTGCTGATCGGCCACCGCCTCGCCGACAAGCTGCCGCTGCGCGCGATGCGCTGGACCGCAGCTGCGCTGTTTTTTGTGACTGGCGCGCTTTCGCTATGGCTGGTGCCACCGGGGTAGGCCGGGATTCAAGCAACAACTCGCGTCGACGGCGTGGCAGCCACACCCGCGGCGGCCACCGCACTGCGCCAAGCCTGCGCAAAATTAGGATAGGTCTCGCCGATCTCGTCCAGAATGCGGCCACGCATCAACGCCAGTGTGGCGGCATCCGGGCCGGGCGTATGCGGCACCGCTGTGCCTGACGCAGCGGCCACGTCAAAGTCAAATCCGGTCTGGTCGCGCACTTCTTCCACCGTGTGGCCCGCATGCACACTCTGCAACACAAAGCGGCACGCCGTTTTGTCAAACGAAAACAAACACAGCCCGGTCAGCAGCGCGTGCGGCCCGCCGGGGCGATAGACGCCATCAGCACGCGGGCCTGCCGCCGAAATGAAATCGACCTTGGGCACGAACACACGCCGCGTGTGTTCCTCACGAAACAAAATCACGCGCGGCACCAGATGGTAGAGATAGGCCGAGCCGAATGAGCCGGGCCAGCGCACGCCCGATTGCGGATAACCATCGGCCCCGATCAGGTTGATGTTGGCATCACCGTCAATCTGCCCGCCACCGAGGAAGAACGCGTCGATGCGCCCCTGCGCGGCGAGGTCAAACAATTCAACACCGCCGTTGGTGAAGGCATTGTGGCGGCGCGAGCCGAGCACGCTGACGCGGGTGGCGCCGTTCGACTGCGCGCGCGTGAGCAGCGCTGCCGCACCGGGGATCGGCGACGATGCGCCGGCCGCGACATGGCGCACGCCCGCGAGCAGGCGCGCGATGGTGACGATCAACCCTTCGGTGGGCGTGGTCGATTGGTTCAAGCCGGCGCTCCGGTTTTTTCCCCGGCGTTACCCTTAAGACCCGCTCCCACCAACGGTTTTAGGCCATCACTGCCCGCCAGCCATTGCGCCACCAGGCTCTCGAAGCCATCGGTAGTGCGCGCCATCGCAACATAGGCGCGCATCCACGCGGCATCGAGCGGATAGGCGTCGCCATAATTCAACGGCCACGCGCCACGCGGCGCATGGGCAATCGCTTCGATATACAGCGCAGGAATCACCGCGCCCGAGCGCGTATCATCTTCAAGCAAATTGCCTTCGACGATCTGCTCGACCGTCACCAGGGTTTGTTTCGACGCATGCGCCAGCAGCATCAACTCGCGCTGGCGGCCGATGAAGACATTGCCGAAGCGGTCTGCCAGCGGCGCATGAAACAAGGCGACGTCGGGCTGAATCGCGGCAATCGCGACGATTTTGTCATCGGTGTCAGAGGGCGCGAATGGGTTATCGATGATGCGCCAGTCAGCGCGGTGCTTGAGCAAATCACTGCCGATGATGCCGCGCAGCGGCATGAAGGGCAGCCCCTTCTGCGCCGCCTGCAAACCGGCATAAATAGCGGGACAGGTTGCATCCATGAGCGTGATCGCGCCGGTCTTGACCGCGCGCGTAAAACACGGGCCGGCGCCAAATTCACTCAGCGTCACACCGGACGATTCGAGCGTGGCCACACAGCCCGCCCCGATCAACACATCAGCCTGCAAGCCGCCGACTGGCACGGTGACCAGATGCAGGCCGCGCACGCCGCGCCGCACCAGCTCGCGCGTCGCCGCCATCGCCACGCCGCTCTCATCCTTGGCCACGGCAAGCTTGGCCCCATCGTGTACCCGCGCTGCCAGCGCCGCCACATCCACTACAAGATTTCCCAAATTCATTCGGCCTCTCCTCAGCGTCTCAATGATGAACGAGTATATTCCGCCCCGGCCTGATGTTGCCCACCCTCTTCTGGAGAACCTCCATGCAATACCGCAAAGCCGGTGCCAGCGAACTGCGCGTCTCCACCCTGTGTCTGGGCACCATGATGTTCGGCGACCAGACCGACGCCAAGGAAGCCGGTGAGATCGTCGCGCACGCCCGCGCCAACGGCATCAACTTTATCGACACCGCCGACCAATACACCAAGGGCGCATCCGAGACCATGCTCTGGCCGCTGATCGCGCAAGACCGCGACCACTGGGTGCTCGCCACCAAGCTCGGCAACAAGACTTCCGACCGGCCCAACGAAATGGGC
>JANOYK010000312.1:0-8446 GCA_031428855.1 Burkholderiales bacterium
TGTGTCAACAAGCGAATCGGCTCGGCGATGCAGTCAAACGCGGTGTAGCGCGGATTGAGGCTGTCGGTGGGATCCTGAAACACCATCTGAATGCGCGCCCGCTCGGGACGGCGCGCGAAGTCCTTGGCGGCAATGCCGCCGATGTCGCGCTCGTTGAAGACAATGGCACCGTCGCTCGCATCGAGCAGGCGCGTGACCAGGCGCACCAGGGTCGATTTGCCGCAGCCCGATTCGCCGACCAGGCCCACGCTCTCGCCGCGCTCGATCCGGATCGACACGTCATCGACCGCATGAAGGTAGGGTCCCTTGGTGGTCTTGCCTACCAGGAAGCGCTTGTGCAGCTTGATGGTTTCCAGGAGCACCGGGTTCATGCCAGCACCTCGGGATGGTTGAGCACCGGCACAATGTGTGCAACGGCAGGTGCCGCGGCGACCGGCACCGCCGCGTCATCTGCTGCTCCGCTCGCTTCGGCCGCTCCGGTTGCTCCGGTCAAGGGATGCCAGCACGCCACCGCATGCGCAGCCGTTGCATCGATACGCGGCAGCGCTGCGCTGCATTGCGCCGTGACGTTGAGACATCGTTCGGAAAAACGGCACGGAGGCAAATCATTGCGGCGCAGATCAGGCAGGTTGCCAGGGATTGAGCTCAGGCTGTCGAGCAGCGATTCACGCGCCGGCGTCGCCTGAATCAATTGCGCCGTGTAGGGGTGACGCGGTGCGGCGAATAACTCCGCCACCTGCGCCACCTCGACCACATGCCCTGCGTGCATGACGACAATGCGGTCGCAGTAGTCTGCCGCGAGGCCGAGGTCATGGGTGATGAACAGCGTCGCCATCTGGTGTGCAGAGGCGCGTTCTTTGATCAGATCCATGATGCCCGCTTGCGTGGTCACGTCCAGCCCGGTGGTGGGCTCATCAGCCACCAGCAGCGCGGGTTTGCAGGCCAGTGCGAGCGCGATCATCACGCGCTGACACATGCCGCCTGACAACTCGAACGGGTAGGCATGATAGCGCCGCTCCGGATCAGGAATGTTGACCTGGCGCAGCGCTTCGACCGCGCGCGCGTGCAGTTCGACACCGGGCACGGCGGCGTGGCGCTTCAATACATCTTCGATTTGCTTGCCGACTTTGCGAATGGGATTGAGTGCAGTGCGCGGATTCTGAAAAATCATCGAGACTTCGCGCCCGCGAATGTCGGCCAGTTCACTCTCTTTCGCTTTCAACAAATCCAGACCGCCAAACACGGCGCTGCCGCCGGTGACCCTGGCAGCGCGATCCGAGATGCCGAGCAGCGCGTAGGACAACACCGACTTGCCCGAGCCGCTCTCGCCGACCAGGCCGACGGTCTCGCCGCGATGAATCGCCAGGTTGATGCCGGCCAGCGCATGCACGGTGCCGGAGCGTGTGCGGAACTCCAAACCGAATCCGCGCACGTCGAGCAGCGGTACCGGCGAAATCGCAGTGGCCTTGTCAGGGATGGTGCTCACGTTCTACGCCTCGGATCAATCATGTCGCGCAGCCCATCACCAAGCAGATTGAAACAAAACACCGCCAGCATCAGCACCATGCCGGGAAAGAATGCCACCCACCACTCGCCCGAGACGATGTAGGTCGCACCCTCTGCGACCATGATTCCCCACTCCGGAATCGGCGGGCGCACGCCGAGGCCGATGAACGACAGCCCGGCCGCATTGAGAATTGCCCAGCCCATGTTGAGCGACACCTGCACCATGGCCGGCGGCAAAATGTTGGGGAAGATGTGATGCGAGAGGATGCGCCAGTCGCTGTTGCCGGTGAGCCGCGCGGCTTCGACGAAGCCGGCATTGCGGCGAATGTTGGCCTCGGCGCGCGCGACCCGAATGTAGAACGGCAGGTTGATGATGGCAGTGGCGTAGACGATGTTGGCGACCGAATTACCGAGCGCGGCGACGATGCCCATCGCCAGCACGAACAGCGGAAACGCCATGATGGTGTCGGCGAGCCGGCTGATGATGCGGTCCCACCAGCCCCCGAAAAAGCCGGCAGCGAGGCCGAGCGCCATGCCGATCACGAACGACAGCGCCACTGCCGAAATCGCGATGCCGAAATCGAGACGGGTAGCGACGATTACGCGCGAGAGAATGTCGCGTCCCACTGCGTCGGTGCCAAACCAGTGCGCGGCAGAGGGAGGCTGCATCGCTATCGCCGTATTGGTGGCGAGCGGGTCGTAGGGCGCGATCCACGGCCCGATCAGCGCGAACAACACGAACACGGTGAACAACACAAACGCAAACAGCGTCACCGGGTTTTCCCCGAGAACGTATTTGATGTGTTTGAAGGTGGCGGCGTCCATGTTCAAGCGTGCGGAATCATGCGAACGGCTTCATGCGAGCGATCTCATCTGTCCGAATCATGGGTTCAGCGTCAAACGTTCGGTAAATCAGGTGCGGTGTGGGCAGATGCATCACGCCTCCATCGCCACGCGTGGGTCGATCAACGCATAGGTGAGATCAATCAGCAAATTGAGCAGCACATAGAGCACCCCCATCGTGAGCACAAAGCCCTGGATCGGCGCGTAGTCCGACGCGGTGAGCGACTCAATCGCATACGAGCCGATGCCGGGCCAGGCGAACACTTTTTCGACCAGCACGTTGGAGCCGAGCAAAAACGAGAACACCATGCCCAGAGTGGTGACCACTGGCAGCAGCGCATTGCGAAACGCGTAGGCCCACAACACGGTCGAGCCTTTAAGGCCAGACGCGCGCGCGGTGCGGATGAAGTCACTCGACAACACGCCGAGCATCGAAGCACGCGTCATGCGCGCGAGGGGTGCGAGCACAAACAGCCCCATCGTGACGGCCGGCAGGATGATTTGCTTGAGCGAGGCCCAGAACAAGCCGCCCTCGCCTGTGAGCAAACTGTCAATCAAGTACATGCCGGTGATCGCACGCGGTGCGCTGAAGACTGGATCGAGACGGCCAATCGGCGCGGGCGAGACCCCGAGCAAAAAATAGAAGACGTAGGACAGCAAGAGACCGGTGAAGAAGGTCGGCAGCGACACGCCAGCCGTCGTGATGAGGCGGCACAACTGGTCGATCCACGAGCCGGGGCGCGTGGCTGCGAGCACGCCGAGCGGCAGCGCAATCACTACTGCGAACAGCAAACCGGCGAAGGTGAGTTCAATCGAGGCCGGCAGGCGCTGCACGATTTCGGTCGCCACCGCCTGCCCAGTCGAGAGCGATTGACCGAAATCGCCGCGCGCCATATCCTTGAGATAGAGAATGAATTGCTCGGGCAGGCTTTTGTTGAGGCCGAGCTTTTCGCGAATCTGCTCGACCGCTTCAACCGACGCAGCCTGTCCGGCGAAAAACGCCGCCGGATCACCCGGCAGCGCGCGCGTCAGCAGAAAGGTGATGACGATCACGCCGATCAGGTTGGGCAGCGCACCGGCCAGTCGCAGCAACACAATTTTCAGCATGGCATGCCTCTAGCGTCCTTGTCTACCAAGGCTTGCAGGCCGCATGGCTTGAAGAATGGCTCTCATCAAGGCTTTCCGGTTATCCCAATTTTCTGCGTGGCCATCCCGGCTGTGCTGCTTACGTCACTGTCGCGGCAGCAGGGTCGTTGATCAAACTCACATGCGCCGCCACCACGCGCCAGCCTGGTGGCGTGCGCATCCAGGTTTGGCTCTGCCGGCCGATCTTGCCGGGCACCGTCGCGCGCGCGAACAGCGTCATCGCGGTGGCGAAGTCGCGGCCATAGGTGGTGATCACCGTGCGGCTGATGCTGCGTTTGAGGCCCACCGCCGGGCGTCCGGTACGAAAGCCGCGAATCTCTTCCTTGCCATAGAGGTTTTCGCCGATGCCATAACGAATCGTCAGCGGTGAATCCATGAATAGTTCGTCGAGCACAGCCAGATCGTTTTGGTTCAGCGCTTTTTCATAGCGCATGAACGCGGCTTCCATTTCGGCTTTGGGCTCGGGTAAATTGATTTCGGGCATGAGATTTATTCCACAGAAAATTGAACCAGGGTTGAGCCAGCTTTCAAAGCGCGGCTATTGGGCTTTTTACTATGCCCTGCCGTTCCAACTCCGCCGCCACACGCAAGGCGTGCGTTTCGCACCAGGGCGCGGCGATGATCTGCACGCCGAGCGGCATTTTGCCCGCGCGATAGACCGGCACCGTCACCACTGGCAATCCGATGAAGGAGATCGGCTGGGTGAGAAGACCCATCGATGGCCGTGCCGGCACTTGCACGCCATTGAGATCAAACGTCTCCGCGCCAATCGGCGTGGCACTGACCGGCGTGGCGGCGGCGATGATGATGTCGGTGTCCGCAAACACTTTCATCAGCTCGGCATAAAACCAGCGGCGCAGGCGCTGCGCCTGCACATACCACGCGGCAGGCGTCAAGGCATTGGCGATGAAGCGGTCGCGGATCAGCGGCTCGAAGTCATGCGGGCGCGACTTGAGATTGGCCAGATGCAACTGGCTGCCTTCGGTGGCGGTGATGACAAATGCCGCGGCACGCGCGCGCGCGGCTTCGGGCAATTCAACGTCGCGCGTCACGCCGAGGATGCGCGTCACAATCTCCACCGCTGCACGCGCATCCGCTCCGGCATGGTCGAGAAAGTAGCCGCCGGCTCGCGCCAACCGCAGATTCTGCGTGCCTGCGGCGAGACACATCGACACTGGCTCGACCGGCTTCTTCGCTTGCGCGGGGTCACCAGCGTCCAGCCCCTGCAATGTTTCATACACCGCAGCAAGATCGGCCACGCTGCGCGCAAACGGCCCGACGTGATCGAGGCTGTGGACAAACGGAAACACACCGCGCCGTGACAGACGGCCATAGGTGGGCTTGATGCCGAAGACGCCATTGAGCGAAGCCGGTACGCGAATTGACCCGTTGGTGTCGGTGCCAAGCGTCAGCGGCACCATGCCGCTTGCCACTGCCGCTGCGGAGCCGCCAGAGGAGCCGCCGGCGATGCGCGTCAGGTCATGCGGGTTGCGGGTGGCACCGTAATGCGTGTTCTCCGTGGTGAAGCCAAACGCGTACTCGTCCATGTTGAGCGCGCCCACCAGCACGCCGCCGGCTGCATGCAGGCGTTCGACCAGCGCGCAATCGGCGGTGGCGGGCGGCAAGTCACGATTGATCTTTGAACCCGCCAGCGTGGTGATGCCCTCGATGTCGAATAGATTCTTGACTGCGTAGGGCACACCTGCGAGCGGCGGCAATGGTTCGCCTGCGGCACGGCGCGCGTCGATGGCAGCGGCTTCGCGCAAGGCACGTTCGCGCGTAATTTCGGTGAAGGCGTTGATCTTGCCGTCCCGCGCGGTGATGCGCGCGAGCGCTCCTTCGGCCGCTGCAACTGCGCTCAGTTTTCCGCTTTTGACGGAAGCAGCAATGTCGAGCGCCGATTCAACCATCGAGTCACTCATCACGGCTCCCAACGCGGACCGGGCTCATCGGCCGGGAGCAAC
Source organism: Burkholderiales bacterium (assembly GCA_031428855.1). Classification (GTDB taxonomy): domain Bacteria; phylum Pseudomonadota; class Gammaproteobacteria; order Burkholderiales; family JAEUOS01; genus CANJDH01. The sequence goes on from JANOYK010000312.1 coordinate 5,460, forward strand.
ACAAAGCCGTTCACCGCTGCGGCAATGCCGGCGAGGCGCTCGAAGTTGAGGATCACGCCGGGCAGATGGGCCGGGGCAATCGGCAACTCAAGTGCTGCCGCTGACGCTAATACATAGCGCTCCGTCTCGTCACTGTTCATCACAAACCTCCGCGTCAAACCTTAAAGAGTTGGCGATAGTCCGGCTCCAGATGGAACCAGTAGATGTAGCCCATCACGTTCTTCTGCATCGCCACGTCCTGTAAGGGCTGGAACAAGGGCACGCGCGGCACTTCCTCATAGGCAAGCTTGAGCATGGCCTTGACTTCGCCGTCGTAGATTGCCTTGCTCTCGGCAAACCTGGCGTTGACGATCATCTTGTCGAGCTTGTCATTCTGGTAACTCATGGTGTTGAACACCGCGTTCTGGCCGTGATAACACCAGAAGAAGAAATACTCGGGGAAGTTGAGCCAGCCGCCGAAGCGGTTGATGATCATCGGCATGTCCTTCTTCAACAACGCCGCGCGCCAGTTGGCCCCAGGCACCTTGTTGATGGTGGTCTTGATGCCGATCGAGGCGAGAGATTCCTGAATCAGGATCGCCATCGGCTCGGAGATGGTGCCGTTGCCAAGATCGAACGAGAGTGTGGTCTCGAAACCATTCGCCATGCCGGCTTCGGCGAGCAATGCCTTGGCCTTGGCGATGTCATTTTTGTAGCCGGTCGGCTGCGGCCAGGCGATGGTCTTGACGTCGTTGCTGGCTGCGCCATACATCTTGGCACCGCGCCCGTACATGGCAGAGTCGTAGAGCTTGTCGTACGGCACGGCATACGCAATCGCTTGCCGCACTTTCGGATGATTGAACGGTGCCTTGTTGGTGAGCATGCCGAGATACCAGATCGCGTTTTCAATCGGCAGCGAGTTAACCTTGACGTTGCCGCCCTCTTTCGCGACTTCCGAGAAATCTTTTGGCGGCAGCGTGTAGGTGATGTCGATATCGCCCTTGACCAGCAGCGCGCGGCGGTTGCCGGCGTTGGGCACGTCGCGCTGGATCACGCGCTTGAGTTTGGGCAGTGGGCCGCTCTTCCAGTCGTCATTGCGCATGTAAATGATCTCCTGCCCCGGCTTCCACGACTCGACCTTGAACGCACCGCCACCTGCGGTGTTGTTGCGGGTCCAGTTGAGGCCCCAGGGGTCGGCAGGCGTGGCGTTCTTCTTCACCAGCTCCGAGTTGTAGATCGACGGCACCGGCACCGCCATGTCGTTCATGGTGATCTTGTCGCGGCGCACGAAATCGACGCGGAAGGTGTGATCGTCCACCGCCACAAACTGCTTCGGGTCTTCAAGCGAACCGGCCTTCATCTGGAAGGTGGGGAAGCCGCCGACCGTCACTGCACGGTCGAACGACCATTTCACATCTTTCGCCGTGACCGGCGTGCCGTCGTGAAATTTTGCATTCTTGCGCAGCTTGAAGGTGACCGAGTTACCGTCTTTCGCAATCGCCCACGACTCAGCGAGTTCGGGTTCGAGCTTGGTGTAGTCGTACATCACCTGGCCGTCGGGCAGGGTCTTTTTACCGAAGGTCATGAGGCGGTCGTAGCACATCCATGACACCCCATAGCTCGGGCGGTTGGCACCGACAGTGTGGATATCAAGCGAGTTGGGGCCGAATTCGTTGGCGGCGACCAGCACGTCTTTGGGACGAGCTTGCGCGAACGCTTCGAGCGGCAGACCGGCTGCGAAGGTTGAAGAGACTGCGGCTGCGGTACCGGTTTGCAAAAAATCACGACGCTTCATGCTGACCTCCTGGAGAGAATTGGCTTGAGTAAGAAACCGTTCATGCTGCCGTCTTGCTTGCGAGAAAATTTTTCCAGCCGCCAAATGCCGATATGTCCTGCGCACCTTCGAGGCCGCACGGCTCGCAGATGAAGCCCTTGACCCATTCGCCGTTGTCCAGTTCGACGGTGCCGATGCCGAGCGGTGCGGGAATTTCGGCCACGAACTCACCGAAGCGGTTAAGCGGCATGTCCCACAGTTCCATTGCAATCGGCGTGCCAGTGCGCGCCTGTGAGGTGCCGCCCGTCGTGGTGCTCGCCACTCGCGCGAGACCAGGCTTGGGCGGTACCGTGCCGGGCAGCGCATAGAGCCGGTAAGCGCTTGACGTATGCGTCGTGGTTACCAGACGCGCACCGCGCAGCGTGAGCTGATGATTGAGCGGCATGCCGCTCAGGTGTGCGCCGGCCACCGCGAGACGAATCAGGCCTGTACCGGGAGAATGGCTACTGGAGCCGATCTTCGGGCCTTCATCATGGAAGGGCACGCCCGTCGCGCCCATCGGCAACCGCGTATGCGCCTGCCAGCGCGCACCAAACTCGCACAGCGCGCGGTCGCTCCAGGCCGGGGCAATCAAGGTCACACCGCTGGGCAATCCGTCACCGCGCATCGCGGCAGGCAGGGCAATCGCCGCGTAGTCGAGCAGGTTGACGAAGTTGGTGTAGATGCCGAAGTCGCTGTTCTTCTGCACCGGATCGGCCAGCATTTGCTCGATGGTGTAGATGGTCGGCGAAGTCGGCACCAGCATCACGTCAATACCGCGCCAGACCGGCTCGGTCACGCGGCGCAATGCTTCGAGGCGGTACATCGCCTTGAAGGTGGCGGTGGCGTCAAATTGTTTTGCCTTGGCGATCACGCCGCGCACCACCGGGTCGATCACCTCGGGCCGCGCGTCGAACAGCGCATCAATGGCGGCGTGGCGCTCGGCCACCCACGGCCCGTCGTAGAGCAGGCGCGCCACTTCAAGAAACGGCGTGAGATCAAAGCGCGTGATCGTCGCGCCCAGCGCTGCGGCGCGCGCAACGGCGGCGTTAAACGCTCTTTCAGTTTCGGCGTCACCACAGAATTCGGGCTGCTCTGGAATGCCGACGCGCAATGCTGCGGGCAGCACTGCCGCTTGCGCGCCGGGCTCGCGCGAATAAATGTCCGCCGCGTCAAATCCGGCTGCGGCCTCGTA
>JANOYK010000313.1:0-4839 GCA_031428855.1 Burkholderiales bacterium
CGCCTGCTGCTCGAAGCGGCGCGCAACGAGGTCAATGAAATCGACGCGCGCATGAAGCCGCTGCAAGTCAAGCTCACTGCCGCCGAGCGCGAACTCGCACGCGTCGAACCGCTGGTGGCGACCCAGGCAGTGGCGCGCGCCGAGCGTGACGACAAGCGCGATCAGGTAGCGCTGATCCGCGCCGAAGCCGACGCGCTGCGCGCCCAAGGCGCTGCTGCGCAAACCCGCATCAAGCTTGCCACCCTCGAAGTTGACCTGCGCGCCCTGCGCGCGCCAGCGGATGGCCGCATCATCAAACGCTTCGCCCGCACCGGCGACAGCGCCCAGGCCGCCGCCAGCGCACCGCTGTTTTTGTTCGCCCCCAAAGCGCCGCTGGTGGTGCGCGCCGATTTGGAGGAGCGCTTCCTCGCCCACGCCGCGCCCGGCATGGCAGCAGAGATCGTGCTCGAAGCCGACGAGACGCGCGTCCTCAAAGGCCGCATCGCGCGCATCGGCCAGGCGTTCGGCGCGCGCGCGCCGTCAGACGATCCAGCCGAGCGCGCCGATGTGCGCACGGTAGAGATGATCGTCACGCTCGATGCGGGCAATGCAACCAGCGCAACCAGCGCAACCAGCGCCAACCCCGATCCCCTGATCGGCCAGCGCGTGCTGGTGCGGATTGCCAAAGGTGCCAAGGCCACCAGGCCTGCGAGCAAGTAGGCATGCGCTTGTCCGCAGTCATCGGATGTAAACCGTTGGTGGGAGCCATTGTGGTGGCAGTGGCCCATTTGATTTCGCCCATTGCTCTGGCGCAAGCGCCCGCAGTGCCAGCGGCAGCTCTGCCCGCCACATTCCGCAATGCCCCCACTGATGCGGTTCACAGCACCAAGCGCGACGCCGCGCTGGGCGACGCCGCACTCGCACACCTGATCGCCCTCACCCGCAGCCACAGCCCGGCGCGGGCGCAGGCCGCCGCCCGCGTCAGTGAGAACCGCCGCACCGGCAGCGATATCGAGCAACGCATGCATCAAGCCGAGCTCGCGCGCCTGGATCATCAACTTGCCGAAGAACTCGCGCACGCCTGGTTCGACCACCGCGCCGCAGAAACCCGGCTCATCATCGCCGGGGTGCATGACGCCCTCGCCGCGCAAGGGTTGCAACTGGTTAATCAGCGCCTCGCCGCCGGCCTCGCCACCCAGGTTGATCTCGAGCGCCTCCACGAAGCGGCGCTCAAGGCACACACCCTGCGCGCGCGCGCCACCCAGGAGCGTGGTGCCGCCGCTGCGCGCATCGCCGCGCTCACCGGCGCGCCCGATAGCCACTTCGCCGCCGCACCCGCCCCGGTGCCCGCGCCACTCGCCTACCCCATCCGCGCCACCGCACCCGCCGCCTTGCTCGAACGCCCCGAGGTGCGCAGCGCCCGCGCCCGCCTCAATGCGCGTGACGCCGGCCCGGCTGAGCTGGCCGCGTTCTATCGCGAAGCGGTCCAAAAAGCCGTCGAAGAAGCCGAAACCGCCTACGCCGCCGCCGTCAGCGCGCGCGCGCAGCGCAACACCGCCACTGAGCTCGCCGCCGCCGCCGCACGCCAAAGCGACGCCGTGCTGGCGCAACTCGAAGCCGGGCGCATCGGTCGCCTGCCGCACGTTGAAGCCCAGCTCGCCGGGCAAGAGGCGCGCCTGCGCGTGGTGGACGCTGAAGCCGCCTACGCCAAGTCACTCGCGACGCTGGAGCGCACGCTGGGGCAGTGACACCCCGCCAGAAACACCCGGCAGCAGAACACCCCTTCATGCACCTGCGCAGTTAGCACCGATGACCGCGCCATGAAACTGCGCTGCCGGATGCGCGCTACTTGCCGATACAAAACCGCCCAAAGATTTCACCGAGCAAATCATCCGGCGTGAATTCACCGGTGATGGTGTTGAGCGCTTCCTGCGCCAGACGCAACTCTTCAGCGAACAACTCCAGCGCCGGTGCGGCCGGGTCCAGATGCGGGATCGCAACATCGACACATTGCACCGCCCGCGTCAGCGCCTCGACATGGCGCGTGCGCGCGAGGATCACGTCTTCGCCAGCACCTTCTAAGCCGGCGTGGCGCTTTAACTCACTACGCAGCAAATCAAGACCCGCGCCGGTTTTGGCCGAGAGATAAATCGCCGTGCCTGCGGCAGCCGCCGTACCGCCCGCATCAGCCCCTTCCACCCGGCGCGCCGGCAGGCCCGCCACATCAATCTTGTTCAGCAACGTCAGGCGCGCAATCTCCTGCGGCAATTCCGCAGCGATACGCGCATCGTCCGCCGTCATCCCCGCCGCCGCATCGACCAGATGCAACACCACATCGGCCCGGCCAATCGCCTCGCGCGTGCGTGCCATGCCGATCATCTCGACTTCATCCACGCTCTCGCGCAAACCTGCCGTGTCGATGATGTTGAGCGGCATGCCATCAATCAAAATCGCTTTCTCGATGCGGTCGCGCGTAGTGCCGGGCACGGCAGTCACAATCGCCGCCTCTTCCCCCGCAAGCGCATTGAGCAAGGAGGACTTGCCCACATTGGGCCGCCCGGCCAGCACCACGTTTAATCCTGCACGCAGGCGCGCGCCCTGGGTAGCACGGCCAAGAATGGCTGCCAGAGCGGCTCTGAGCGCATCCGCCCGTGTCCACGCGTGTTCGCGCTGGAGAAAATCGATCTCTTCATCGGGAAAATCCAGCGTCGCCTCGACCAGCATGCGCAGCGTCACCAGCTCGTCGCGCAGCGCATGCACCTCGCGCGAGAACGCGCCATCGAGCGAACGCACTGCCGCACGCGCCGCCTGTGCGGATGCCGCCTCAATCAAATCAGCCACGCTCTCAGCCTGCGCCAGATCGAGCTTGTCGTTGAGATATGCGCGGCGCGTGAATTCGCCCGGCTCGGCCAAGCGGCAGCCGAGTTCGAGACAGCGCGCCAGCAACAAATTGAGTACCACCGGCCCACCGTGGCCCTGCAGTTCGAGCACGTCTTCGCCGGTGTAGGAGTGCGGCGCGTTGAAGTACAGCACCAAGCCCGAGTCAATCGCCGTGCCCTTGGCATCCCGAAACACCGTCAGCGTCGCCACCCGCGGTGTCAGTGCTTTACCGGTAACACCATCGATCACGCGCGCAATCTCTCGCCCAGACACCCGCACCACACCCACACCCGCGCGTCCTGGCGCGGTGGCGATGGCGGCAATCGGATGGTTCGATGTCATAGTCTTATTGTGGCGCAGTTGGGCCACCGGCGGCCCAGTCGCCGTGTGTGTGCCAAAAGAAAAGCCGCCAGTGAGGCGGCCTTTCTTTCCGATAACAATGCTTAGGTTTTCTTCTTCTTTTTGTCCGGGTCTTCACCCGATTCAATCATCTTGGTGATCTGCCACTGCTGCGCAATCGACAAGATGTTGTTGACCACCCAATAGAGCACCAGGCCAGCCGGGAAGAAGAAAAAGAAGATCGAGAACACGATCGGCATGATGGTCATCATCTTGGCCTGGATCGGATCGGGTGGCACCGGGTTCATCTTGGTCTGGATGAACATCGACACCGCCATGATGATGGGCAGGATGTACCACGGGTCTTGCGCGGAGAGGTCGGTGATCCAGCCGTAGAACGGGGCGTGGCGCATTTCGACCGAGGCGAGCAGGGTCCAGTACAAGGCGATGAACACCGGAATCTGGATCACGATCGGCAGGCAGCCGCCGAGCGGATTGATCTTTTCTTCCTTGTACAACTCCATCATTGCCTGATTCATTTTCATGCGGTCGTTGCCGTAGCGCTCGCGCAGGGCGGTCAGGCGCGGTGTCACTTTTTTCATGCGCGCCATCGATTTGTACGACGCGGCCGACAGCGGGAAAAACGCGGCCTTGATAATGACGGTGAGCGCGATGATGGCGAGGCCCCAGTTGCCGAGCATTTTGTGGAGCCATTTGAGCAGCTCGAACATCGGCTGGGCGATGATGGTGAGCCAGCCGTAGTCGACCACCAGATTGAGGCCGGGCTGCAGGGTGGACATCAAATCCTGGTCTTGCGGGCCGGCGAACAGGCGCGCGTCAAACTTCATCGTCGCGCCCGGGGCAATCGTGCCGGCCGGCACGATCATGCCGGCCGAGTAATAGTTCTCTGCCACTTTCTTGGTGTAGAACTCGCGCTGGGCGTTGTTCCAGTTGGCACCGGGCGCGCCTTCCTTCGGCGGCAGCCAGGCGACGGCGAAGTAATGCTGGATCATGCCGGCCCAGCCGTCAGGCGCAGCCTTGATTGGTACCGTTTTGGCTTTTTCAATGTCGCCAAAATCCTGCTTCTGGAAATTCTCTTTGGCGTTGAAAAATGCTGCACCGGTGAAGGTTTGCATGAATTGCGAATCACCATCGGGTGCCTTGCCATTGCGTACCATCTGCAAATAGGCTGACGGTGCGATGGCTGCCGCGCTGCCGTTGGTGATTTCGTAGCCGACGTCGATCACGTAACTGCCGCGCGTGAAGGTGTAAATCTTGGCCACCTTGATTGCGCCGGTTTGCGCTTCCATGCGCACCGCGAGTGTGTTTTCGCCGGGCTTCAACTCGTAGGCACCGCCCGTCAACACGAACGGCGTCTTGTGGGTTGGCAACTCCACGCCCGCAGCAAGCAAACCGGTCTGCGCAAAATAATTGTGCTGGGCCCCAAGCATCACGAAGGTTTTGTCTTTGTCGAGCGTGCTCTTGTGCTGCACGAATTCCAGATAGCGCAAGTCGCCACCTTCGCTGACGATCTCGGCGCTGAACACGTCGGTCTTGACGGTGGCACGGCTCGCACCGGGTGGGGCGGGCGCAGCAACGGCTGGTGTGGTGCCGGGGAGTGTTGGTACGCCGCTTGAGGGT
>JANOYK010000314.1:0-3907 GCA_031428855.1 Burkholderiales bacterium
AATCTCCACCACGCTGCCCACAATCGCATCAAGCTCAATCGTCCGCCCCGCTTCCACATCCTGCAACATCGACGATTTGATCGCGCCCAGCTTGCGCGTTTGCGCGATTCGCGCTTCGGGTGCCACCGTGATGTCCAGCCCCAGCGCATTGGCCAGCGCAATCGCCTCACGCATCATGCCGAGGAACAAGCCGCACATGTGCGCGTCATCGAGCATCACGTCAGTCGTCACCCCGGTCAACACCGACACCGGGTTAAAACACACGTTGCCAAGCAATTTGAGCCACAGTTCACGCCGGATGTTGTCAGTGGCCACTGCCTCGAAACCCGCTCCCACCAAGGCTTTCGTCAATTCACCCACCCGCACCGAAGATTGATGCGACGGCTCACCCAGCACCACGCGCCGCCCCGAATTCCAGCGCACCACACCCAGCTGCGGCACATCAGCGGCCATGAACACCACGCCGCCGATGATGCGCCGGTGCTCCAAGACAGCAGCGATGCGCCCGTCCCGGTCACACGCCGCCAGACGCGTACCCTGCAACGCACCACCCCATTGATCGAAAAACCACCACGGCACACCGTTCATCGCGGTAACGATGGCCGTGTCGCGCCCGAGCAACGGCGCAATGCCCTCCACCGCCGCCGCCAGCGTATGGCTCTTGAGCGCGACGATCACCACATCCTGCACGCCAAAATCGACCGCATTGGCGCTGGCCGGCAGCTTGACCAGCGCACGTTCGTCGCCTTGCAACAAGGCAAGACCGTTGGCCCGCATCGCCGCCAGATGCGCCCCGCGCGCGATCAGGCTCACGTTGTGTCCGGTCTGCGCGAGGCGCACACCAAGCGTGCCGCCGATGGCACCGGCACCGTAGATGCAGATTTTCATTTCGATCAATGCGCTGTCGCCAGCACTTTTTCCAACAACGCCCCAGGCTCCGGCGGGCTGGTTACCGGATGGTGTGCCCACTGCCCTAATCGGCCATCACGATTCACGGCGTCCACCCAGCGTAGCGCCGCAGAGGTTTTGATTCCGTGTAACAAGCCGGGGGTGGCCTCGGTCAAAAAAATCGCCATCTTGGCCGTTTCGAGTTGCGCAAAAAACAACTTCTGCGTGCGGTACTCTTCCTGCCAATGCGTAATCAGTTCACGCGAGACTTTGGTTGCACCTGCATAGCTGCGCGTCTCCCAATCCATGTGATTAATCTGACTCATGGCGTACCAGCCTGTCCGGCCTCTCGATTCACGCCTTCGATCAGCTTACGCAAACTGGGCGACCGCGGATTGTCAAGATTGAGGTGCGGTGTAATCGCCGTTGCCCACGCAAACTTGTCCGCACCCGTAACTTCATTGCGCTTTATTTTGAGTGCATCAGCCAACAACTCCCAAGCGCCGACGATGGCATCAGGGGCAGTAGTTCGAATGCGTTGCGTTTTCGCGCGTGGAAATGCTTTCTTTACCGCACCTTCATCGGCAATAAACCAGCTTTCCGTCTCCTCGATTGCCAGTCTGAACAATACGCGGCGCGGCTTTTTGGGCAAGCGCCGCAGCATGGATTTCAAATCAGCAAGCAATTTCTTGCACGGGGTGTCATCCACATCGACAACAACGACGACGCAAGCGTCATCACCCAAGTACGAAAATCCTCTCAGCTTTGCCGGTAGCTGGTGCAGCAATGTCTGCTGTGCGCGGTCAGGCCGCGCAAGCGGATTGGCCGGCAAGTTCCCGCGCCCTTTGTGAGGATGAATGCGAAAGTCTTGGTCTTCAATCAATCCGAATTTTCGAACCAGCACTTCTCGAAGTGCCGGCACGTCAGAGCCACCCTCGACCAGCACTTCAAAGTACGTCACGGATTGCCAATTCCAAAGTGATTGGAATACCAGAGGCTCCCCATCGTGATCCCTTCATCAAACAATTCCTTCACACCGGCCAAATCGGCAGCACGTGTCATCTGGCTAAATCCGTCCGCTCCCTTTTCCAGTATCCATACCTCTCCCGGTGCGAGAGCATCAACAAAATTGGGGGCATGCGTGGTGATAAGCACCTGCGGCCCACCTTTCTTGCGGGCAAACTCCTTGAACTCGATGGCAAGTTGCGCGAGCAATTGATGATGCAGTCCGTTTTCCGGTTCTTCGATGCCCACCAGCGGAGGCGGGTCGGGGTCTTCCATCAACAGCATGTAGGCCAGCATCTTCAGTGTGCCATCTGACATGTCTTGTTGAAAGAAAGGCTCGCCGTACCCCTCGGCATGAAACTCCAGTAGCAGTCGCTTGTCAGGTGCGCTGACCGGTTTAATACGCTGTACGCCCGGAATCTTTGTTGCAATCCTCTCAAGCATTGCCTTAAAACTTGCAGGATGCTCTCTGGCGATGAATTGGAGATACTTCCCCAGGTTCTCACCAGTCCGATCCAGGTGCGGTTCCGCCCCGGCAATTGGCTGACCACGTGCCGAATGCGGTACGAAATACGACAAATACCAACCTGACAAAAAGCTCCGAAACGCTGCGATACGCGGATGATCTGCCAGTGTGCCCAGAGTTGAAATGCCAAGCACTTGCCGGTCACTCATTTTTATATCGTCGCGGCGATTTCCTTCGGCCTTCGCCGTCTGTTCGCCTGCCCAGACCGTACCCCGCCCATTGCTGATCTCCAGAAACGAATACGGTTGCCCAGCGGACACTCCCCCACGTCTTTGGCGCAACCTCTCGTACACCACAACTGTTCTTCCACGCTTGTCATTGTCGATTTGCAGTGAATAGCTGATCGGTCTGGCTTTCGAGTTCTCGCGATAACGCACCTCAAACCCGATTGGCTCGGTGGTTCCTTGCGTACGCAAGCGCTCCAATCCACCCCGGTTCGGTTTGTCGCAAGCAGCCTGCACACCTTCAGTCAAACAGTCGCCGATGAACCCCAACGCATCCATCAGACTCGACTTGCCAGTACCATTAGCGCCGATCACCGTCATCAAACGCGGTAAAACTTCAGCCGAATTGCCAAAGGTCGCGCCAAGCGTAACGTTCTTGAGCGCCCGAAAATTCTGAATCTGGATACCTTCAAGAATGGCCATCAGTTCAGCTCCTTCAATCCCATCAACGCAGGTCCGCGTTCATCGATTACCTTCACCGCGATTCGGTGAACCGCTTGGCCGTCGTGTTGGTAGTTTTCAGCCGATGGCGGCGAGCCGGTCGCGCGCGTTGAAGTGCGCTTGGTCGCGGCGACCGACTGGCGCTTAGGCGCAGGTTTGGAAGGCTTGACAGATTTGCCGGGCGGCGCGGCTTTGGCGGCGGTTTTTTTGATGATTTTCTTCATGGCGCTCGCGAGGGATTTTAAGTCTCTTGCATTATGCGGGATGCTCTTGACTGCCGCAATCCACGGCGGCATCGGGCAGTGCATTCGTCGTTAAAGACCCTCACGCAGCCAGTTCCCTGACCCGTACCGCCGCTGCATTTAAAAATGCAATCACTTGCACTCGATCAACAAACGGGAAGCCTTCGAGAAAATCGTTGATAGTGTCGCCCGCTTCGAGATATTCAATTAGGGTTCTGACCGGTACTCTTGTACCTGCAATTACCGGAGTACCGCCCATCACTTCGGCATCAATTGAAAGAAAGTTATGTTCCATTGATGAACGTTAAGCCGCCCGCTCAAACTGCCGGACCGGAGCCTTCTTCGGCGGCCCTTTCGGATTGACCATGCCATTACCCGCCACCGTCTCCGCCGTATACGCGCCGCTCACGCCCACCGGCACATCACCAGTCACCGTGACGCGCTCCATGCTGCGGCGCTGCGGGTAGTAGTCGTGCGGGGCATAGTGTTGCAGTGAGCGGTTGTCCCACACCACGACCGTATCGGGTTGCCATTTGACGCGCAGTTGATATTCAGGCACGTGGGCTTGCTGGAATAAATAG
>JANOYK010000315.1:0-2438 GCA_031428855.1 Burkholderiales bacterium
CACCCCACTGACCTCAATCGACCTGTTTTGCGGTGCGGGCGGCATTACGCAGGGGTTTTCACAAGCGGGCTACCAGTGTCTGTATGCCAACGACTTGATGCCCGAGGCAATCGAGACGTTTCGCCACAATCATCCGGGCACGCGCGCCGAATGCACGCCGATTGAGGAGGTCGATGCGGCTGCGCTCAGAAAATCTCTCCAGCTTGAGAAGGGCGTGCTCGATGTGCTGGTCGGCGGCCCGCCGTGTCAGGGGTTTTCCATCAATGCGCCGAGCCGTTTTCTGCATGATCCGCGCAATAGCCTGTTCCGGCATTACGCAAGATTTGTCGAAGAGTTTGCCCCCAGGGCTTTCGTGTTTGAAAACGTGCCGGGCCTGCTGTCGATGGGCGATGGTGCCATCTTCAACAACATCGTGCAGGTGTTTAACGAGTTAGGCTATCAGTTGTCGGCCAAGATTCTTTTCGGCCCGCACTATGGCATCCCGCAGGAGCGCTGGCGTCTGATTTTGCTCGGCTCGCGCGAGGGTGAAATTGCACACCCCTTACCAACCCATTTTGCGAAGGGCAGAGCCAATTTTCGTGGCGGGGCGACGCTGACCATCGCGTTGCATCCATCCGATGCGGCGCAACTGTTGCCTGCTGTGACGGTCGGCGATGCGATCCGGGATTTGCCGAGGCTCAATATTGGCGAGGGCGCGGAGGAAGTGGGTTACACCGGCGAGCCGGCCAGCCCCTATGCATTGCGTTTGCGCAACCCGGAAGGCGTGACGTTCAACCATTTCGCCGCCCGCCTCTCGAAACAAAACATCGAGCGCATGCGCCATGTGCCGCCTGGCGGGTCCTGGCGTGACATTCCCCACGCACTGCTGCCGCGCGGCATGCAACAGGCGCGCAAGTCGGATCACACCAAGCGCTACGGACGGCTGAGTTTTGACGGCATGTCTGGCACGGTGCTGACCAAATGCGATCCGCATTGGGGCACAGTTTTTTTGCCCGATCAAGAGCGCACTCTCTCGGTAAGAGAAGCGGCGCGATTGCAGTCGTTCCCCGATCACTACCGGTTCCTTGGCTCACGCGTGTCGCAGTTCGTGCAAGTGGGCAATGCGGTGCCGGTGTTGATGGCGCAGGCGATTGCGAATGCCGTGAGAGGCCATTTGGCGATGCAAGCTATGAATCCCCCGGTTGGTGCCTGTCTGGCAGTGCATGGCTGACAACATCCTTGAGTTGTTTGGCTACGCGCGCGATGACGCGTCGGCTGAAGCAACTGCCGCGCGAGTTGGCGAGTCCTGCCCATTCATTGGCGGCCCATGTTCCAAGCAAATTGGCAGCGTCGCCAACCGCATCCGCTCTGGCGTGTGCAGCATTTCCAGCAAAGACGGGGTGCCGGTTGTCATCTGCCCGATCCGGCTCTACGCAGATCAATACGCGCTGTTATCGACTGTCGCCAAGCTCGCCTTCAAGGTCGATACCGTCACGCTGGTGGATGGCCGCCATGCCGCTGGCGCGAACTGTGCGGCAGACTCGCAACTTGTCGCTGTGTTCGGCAAGGGCTGGGGCGGTGAACTCAGGGTGCCAGGCCGCCCGGTGAGCGGACGCAAGAGCGGCGGCTTTTTTGTCGACTGGATTTTGGCGCGGCTGGATGCGAACAAGAATCTGGTTGAGTTTGCGGCACTCGAAGTGCAGACGATGGATACCATCGGCAGTTACCGCGCCGAACGCGAAGCGATTCTGACTGGCGCCGTACATAAGGGGAAATCTGCCGCGCCATACTGGGAAAACGTCAACTAGCGGATTCTTCCGCAGCTGTTCTACAAAGGGCATCTGCTCGTACGCGAAGCCCTGTGCCAAAGCGGTTTGTTTTTCGCCTGTCCCGAGGCGGTCTACAACAAGATCATGGATCGCCTCGGCAGTGAACTAGCCAGCTATCCGATGAAGAACAACTCACTCACGTTTTTACCAATCCGGTTGCTGTCGCCAACAAAACCGGGGCAACCACGCGTCATCGAGACCCTCGCGCCCAAAACCACCACGATCCAGCAAGTGCAGATTGCGTTTAGCTCTCCCACCAATTTGCCCGAAGCGGGTGCATATGAAAAGGCAATTCGCGCGGCGCTGGGCGGAAAGTGAAAGTGAACATCCATCCCGAAAGCCTTGGTGTGAGCCACTCTTGTTCACTATATGGCCGCAGACCCGCATCCACCAACGGTTTTCAGACGACCGCGATTCCGGCGTTCTCAATACCCCGCCGCCGCCCCATCACTGCGCGGGTCTGATCCACCCAGGCGCATGCCGCTCTCAGGATCAATCGTGATGCCGTGCGCGTGGCCGGCCAGTTCGTTGAACGCGCCCCAGCGGTTGACCGGATGGCCGCGCCGCTCCAGCTCGTCAATCGTCCCGGGCGGGAAGCGCGATTCGATGTGCAGGGTGTCGCGCGCTTCA
>JANOYK010000316.1:0-2964 GCA_031428855.1 Burkholderiales bacterium
ACAGCCGCTGGCTGCGGGCATGGAGCTGCAGGAGTCCGACAAACTGAGCACCGGCGGGCAATCGCGCGTGCTGTTGCGCTTAGGCGAGGGCAGTCTGGTCAAGCTCGGTGAAAACGCCCAGATGTCGTTTGACAAACTGGAACAGCGCACTGACAACCGGTCGGTGTTTTTGCGTGGCGTGATGGACGTGGCGCGCGGCGCGTTCCGTTTCACCACCGACGTGAAATCGAAAATAGCAAGCCGCCGCGAAATCGACATCCGCCTCGCCACCGTCACGGCCGGGGTTCGCGGCACTGACTTGTGGGGCAAGTTGGCTGCCGACCGCGACATCGTGTGCCTGATCGAAGGGCGTATCTCGGTGCAGCGCGAGCAGGACGCGCCGCTGGCGATGGATCAGGCTTTGCAGTTTTACATCGCGCCCAAAACCGCCGATGGCAAAGCCGACCGCAGCAAACCTGCACCGGTGCTGGCCACGGTGACCAGCGCGCAATTGACGCAGTGGGCGCAGGAAACCGACATTGCGGCCGGCCAGGGCGCGGCGCGGCGCGGCGGCAAGTTCAAAGTGGTGGCAGCGGCCAGCGCCAATCAGGCTGATGCATTGAAAGTGTATGACCAGTTGCGCACAGCCGGTTATGCGGCCGAATTGTTCCCGGTTGGCACGGCGGACAAGCGCGTGTTTGAGGTGCGCGTCAGCGGCCTGCCGTCGAAGGCCGAGGCCGATGCGTTAGGCGTGAAGCTCGATGCGATCACCGGGGGCAAGGCGCGTTCTGTCTGAGTGGCAATCACGGGCGAGACCAGGGCTGAGATAAAAACGGCGGGCCGCAGCGATGCGGCCCGTTTCGTTTTATAGTCACCCTCCACTCGCACAGGGCGGCTGTCACAGGCTGCCGCTGCCAAAGGCTGCATATGAACCGCGCATTCGATCTCAACTCACTCACCGTCAACAGCGAGCGCCTGTGGGCCTCGCTGATGGATATGGCCAAAATCGGCGCGACGCCCAAGGGCGGTGTCAAGCGCATCACTCTGACGCAGGAGGACAAGGCCGGGCGCGATCAGTTTGTGGCCTGGTGCAAGGTGCAGGGGCTATCCATCACCATCGACCAGATGGGCAACATCTTCGCGCGCCGGGCCGGCACAGACACCGCCTCAGGGAAAGAGGCGGCACCCGTGATGAGCGGCAGCCACCTCGACACTCAGCCCTCGGGCGGGCGCTTTGACGGCTGTTACGGTGTGATGGCCGCGCTGGAAGTGTGCCGCACCCTCGACGATTACGGCATCAAGACGCGCCACCCGATTGAGGTAGCGGTGTGGACCAACGAAGAAGGTTCGCGCTTCACCCCGGTGATGGAAGGCTCGGGCGTGTTCGCCGGCAAGTTCACGCTGGAGCACGCACGCGCGCAAAAGGATGTGGACGGCATCACCATGGGCGCTGCGCTCGATGCGATTGGCTACGCTGGGCCAGCGCAGTGCGGCCACCCGGTGGCGGCGTATTTTGAAGCGCACATTGAGCAAGGCCCGGTGCTGGAGAACGCCAACAAGGTGATTGGCGTGGTCAGCGGCGGTCTCGGGCAGCGCTGGTTCACCATCACCGTGACCGGAATGGAAGCGCACGCCGGGCCAACGCCGATGGGCCTGCGCCGCGACGCGCTGCAAGGGGCCACCCACATCATCCAGGCGATTGACGCCATCGGGCGCGGCCACCCCGATACGCGCGCCACGGTGGGTTACGTCAAGGTCGAACCGAATTCGCGTAACGTGATCCCCGGCACCGTCACCTTCAGCGCCGATTTGCGCGCGCCCACCGATGCTCTGCTCGCCGCGATGGTGGAAAACCTGAAGGCCGAGTGCGAATCCGAATGTGCGGCGCGCAAGCTTGAATGGCTGATTGAGGAGACGGTCTATTTCCCGCCGACCGCGTTTGCGCCCGAGTGCAAAGAGGCGGTGCGGGCGGCGGCAACGCGGCTCGGCTACCCGCAGATGGAACTGGTCAGCGGTGCCGGCCACGACGCGATTTACCTCGCCAGCGTGTGCCCGGCCGGGATGATTTTTGTGCCCTGCAAAGACGGCATCAGCCACAACGAGATTGAGGACGCCAAGCAAGAGGACATCACGGCTGGCTGCAATGTGTTGCTGCATGCGATGCTGGATCGGGCTGGGGTGGTGTGATGCAAACCGGCGTAACACGCTCGGCGGCAGTCGCGGCAGCACTGAGGGCGCATCTCGCCGCGTCGCTCGCGCCGCAACTTGCCGCCAACATCGAGGCCGATGACGCATGGATGCTCGACGCGCTTAAGCGTCTGGTCGAAGCGCAGAGTTTTTCCGGACATGAACAAGCGGCGCAGACGGTGATGCGCTCACTGCTTGAATCGCTCGGCTTTGAGGTGCGCGAGATTCCGACAGACGTTGAGTCGATCAAGGCCAGCCCGCTCTACTCACCGGTGGTGCGCGAGTTGCATGGGTGTCACAACCTGCTTGGGCGCTTGGCGGGGACGCCTGACACTGGCAAGTCCCTCATGATTAGCGGCCATGTGGATGTGGTGCCGACCGGCCATCTGCCGCTCTGGCAGACCCCGCCGTTTCAGACCCATATCAAAGACGGCTGGTTCTACGGGCGCGGCGCGGGCGACATGAAAGGCGGTTTGATCGCCGCATTAACCGGCCTGAAAGCCTTGGTGGGAGCGGGTTTCAGGCCGAAGTCCCCGGTGTGGTTCAACACCGTGGCCGAAGAAGAATGCACCGGCAACGGCGCGCTCGCCACCGTCGAGTATCTGAAAACGAACCACATTCGCATCGACGCCATGCTCGACCCGGAGCCGTTCGGCGAGTCAATCATGAGCGGGCAAGTGGGCACGGTGTGGTGCCAATACCATCTCACCGGCCGGCCGGCGCATGCGATGGAAGCGCACAAGGGCCTCAACCCGATTGAGGCGGCGATGCACATCTGGCAGCGGCTCAAGCTGGTGG
>JANOYK010000317.1:0-1945 GCA_031428855.1 Burkholderiales bacterium
GGTGATGAGGCCGCGCGTGTTGGGTGCAAGCGCGACATCGAGTTCCAGCGCGTCGCCACCGGCAATGCCGCCGGGCGGATGCACGATGACGGCATGGCAGATCGCATCGCCTTCCGGGTAGAGCGGCTTCTGGATGCGCAGCGGGCCGGTGTGCGAGCGCTCGGTGAGGACGGTGCGCGCGCCGCTTTGCGTGAAGCCGAGTGTGAGATGCGCGTGCCAGCCGGCCGGTGCCGGCGGTGCGGATTTGCCGGGTGCTGCGGCGTATGCAAGCCTGTGCGGGCTGTGCGCACTGCGCCGCTATCAGCGGCCCTCATGCGCACGCGCTCACGCCAGTGCGCGCCCGCTGAGACGCTCCAGCACACGCAGGGGCGCGCGCTCGGGGAAATACTGCCACGCAGGCGGCAACATCAGGGTTTGCTCAAGCATGAACTGCCCCGACAGCGCAGCATGTGCGGTCTGATCGGAAAAACACACCCAGGTGGAGCCGGTCGGGAAGCCGAACACAAGATGGCTGCCGCGCGTCTGATAGGCGTGATCGTGCTTCATGGCATCGTGCATGCCGAGCATCAGGCAGTCGTAGCGGCTGCGCAGTGACTTGGTAATGTGCAGCGCGCGCAGCAGCGCGGCGCTGCCCGGCAGCGGCGGCTTGACGCGCGGCGCGAATTCGCGCGCGGTGTCTTCAAACAAATCGCCGATTTTCCAAACGCGCTTGGCCGCTGCCGGGGTTTGTGCCGTGATGTCCGTCTGCGCGCCGCATGGATACACATTGGTGAACACGCGCAGGATGCGCTCGCCGTGGTTCGGGCGCGACGGGAAGGCGTCGATATGCAGCAGCGTGTCGTCTTTGCGCCAGGACAGTTTGCGCTCTCCGACATTGCCGGGGCGCAGGCTGGCCGGGGCCAGCCGCAGGTGCGGCGCGTACTGCGGGAACAGCGCGTGGATCAAGGACTGGGCCATGCCCTGAAAGCGCGCGATCAGGGCGGCGAGGGCGCGCAGGTCTTCGATGCTGCCCTGTGCGCCGCGCACACCGCCGCTGGCAGCAGCGCGCTGCGGCTCATAACTGAGGCTCTTGTGCGAACCCGACAGCCAGTGGGTGTCAAGGAAGCGCCGCTCGTCTGCGGCAATCTCGAACGCCAGATGCGGCAGATAGATGATTTTGCCCAGTTCTAGTTCGCCAGCGATGCGGCGCGATTCATCCTCCACCATCGCAGGTGACCAGCTGGTATGGGGAAGCTCGACGATGCGGTGCATGTTGGGTAGGGAGGTCGAGGCGAAGCACAACTGCAGGATACGCGGCACTGGACTTTGCGGGCGGTAATGCAAGCGGTCTTGCCACAAAGCGGCCTTGTCACAAATGCCATTGTACTTTTATGCCGCTGTACTTTTCGGCTGTGGCCGCTGGCATGAGGCGAGGAGGCAGGGGGACGAGATCAGACGGCAAGGAACCCGGACAGGACACCGGTTTTTCTGCCGGGTCATACATCGCTGCGCACAGGCAACGCAGTGAAAAAGTGGAGTCCGGATGCTGCGCTAGAATGCTGCGGCTTCATCACGCCCCACCACTTCATCACCACTTGCGGAAAGCACGCCATGAAATCCTTCGATCAACTGTACATCAACGGTGCCTGGGTTGCCTCGGCGTCGGGCAAATTCATCGACGTTATCAACGCCACCACCGAAGCCGTGATTGGCCATGTGCCCGAGGGCACCGAGGCTGATGCCAACGCCGCCATCGCCGCCGCGCGTGCCGCGTTTGACGGCTGGGCACAAACGCCCGCGGCGAAACGCGGTGAGTACCTCGCCGCCATCCAGGCCAAGCTCAAGGAGCGCACCGATGAGCTGGCCAAGACCATCACCGCTGAAGTCGGCGTGCCGTTCAAAATTTCACAACGCATGATGGTCGGCATGCCGATTGGCACCTTTGGCGGTTACGCCAAGCTGGCGG
>JANOYK010000318.1:0-2388 GCA_031428855.1 Burkholderiales bacterium
TGGACTTAAACAAGAGGGCGGCGATTGGCTGGTGCATCCAGCCGGCGGCGGTGACACCAGCGGTACGGGCGGCGTGTTTCCGGTCAAGCAAGCTGATCTGTTCATGGGCAACGCCGGTACTGCGATCCGCCCGCTCACCGCTGCGCTCGCGTTGAGCGGTGGCCACTACACGCTCGCCGGCGTGCCGCGCATGCACCAGCGGCCGATTGGCGATTTGGTCGATGGCTTGCGCGCCATCGGTGCCGATGTACGCTATGCGGGTCACGAAGGCTACCCGCCGCTCGACATTCATCCGGCAAAGATCACCCTGGCCGGGCCGGTGCCGGTGAAGGGTAACGTGTCGAGCCAGTTCCTCACCGCGCTGTTGATGGCGCTGCCGCTCACCGGCAAAGCTGCCACGATTGAAGTGGTGGGCGAGTTGATCTCCAAGCCCTACATCGAGATCACGCTCAACCTGATGCGACGCTTTGGTATTGAGGTGGCCCGTGACGGCTGGCGCGCGTTTCATATTCCTGCTGCGCGCTACACGAGTCCGGGCGTGATGGCAGTCGAGGGCGACGCGTCGTCGGCGTCTTATTTTCTGGCGGCGGGCGCGCTGGGTGGCGGGCCGCTGCGTGTCGAAGGCGTGGGCCGCGCCAGCATCCAGGGCGATGTGAAATTTATCGAGGCGCTGGCGCGCATGGGCGCGAACATTTCGGCGGGTGACAACTGGATCGAGGTGCGTGGCACCGATGACAACCCGCGCGGCGCAAAACTGCGCGCCATCGATGCCGACTTCAATCACATTCCCGACGCCGCCATGACCATCGCCGTGCTCGCCCTGTTTGCCGATGGCCCATCGACCCTGCGCAACATTGCCTCGTGGCGCGTCAAAGAAACCGACCGCATCGCCGCCATGGCGACCGAGTTGCGCAAGCTCGGCGCGGTGGAGGAAGAGGGCGCAGATTTTCTGCGCATCACACCGCCGCGGCAGCTCACCCCGAATGCGGCGATAGACCCCTACGACGATCACCGCATGGCGATGTGTTTTTCGCTCGCGGCGTTCGGCGGCGTGCCGGTGCGCATCAATGATCCGGCTTGCGTGAACAAAACCTTTCCTGAATATTTTCAGGCGTTTTCGCGACTGGTCGGCTGAGTCCGCCGCCAAGCGGGCGCACATTTTTTATAAGCCGATCCGGAGAGCCTTGGTGTGAGCGGGTCTCGCGGCCTGTGCCCCGGAGATGAGCCATCCATGCGGGTTTTAGAGGGGTGGTCAGTGTCAAATCGGGGCAGCCAAGCCGTTGTGATGCTAAAATGCAATTTTGATGCGATCCGGTCTTTGCGGACGAAGGAGATACGCATGCGTACCACGCTGGCGATTGACGATGACGTATTTATGCACGCGCGCCGCTTCGCGCGTGAGAAGCGGATTTCTCTCGGGGCTGCAGTGTCGGCACTGCTGCGCGAAGGGGTGCGTGCCCAGCAGCATCCGCCGGTGTCGATCGCAGCCTGCAAGACGCCCTACGGATTGCTGCCGGCGCGTGGCGAGGTCATCACGTCTGAGCATGTGCGCCGTTTGATGGATCAAGAGGGTATTTGATGCCAGGCCGGGTGCTGCTCGACGTCAACCTGTGGATCGCGCTGCTCGACGAGGCGCATGTGCATAACCGCAAGGCGCGCGCGCTGATGAAGCGGCCGGGTCTGCGCATCGCCACCTGCCCGCTGATCGAGAACGGCGTGTTGCGGGTGCTGAACCTGCCCGGCTATTCGCCCTTTGGTGCGCCGGGTTTTGACCGGGTGTGCGTCAAGCTGGACGATATTTGCAGCAAGCACGATCACGCTTTTTGGGCTGACGATGTGTCTCTGCGCGAGGAGGGTCTGGTCGATTGGAGCCGGGTGCTGGGCCACAACCAGATCACCGATGTGTATCTGCTCGCGTTGGCGGTGGCGCATCAGGGTTGTCTCGCCACGCTTGACCACCGGGTGGCGCTCAGCGCCGTGCCCGGGGCGTCTGATAAACACCTCATGCTTCTATGATGCCTGTCATCGCCATTGACGGCCCGTCAGCCTCGGGCAAAGGCACGGTGGCGCAGCGCGTCGCCGAAGCGTTGGGCTTCGCCTACCTCGATAGCGGCGCGATTTACCGGGTGGCGGCGCTGGCGGCTGAGCGCGCGGGACTGGACGCCGGGTTGGATGCGGGCGGCACCCCGGAGGTGCTTGCCGCAGATGCACTTGCCGCATTGGCCGGTGCCATGCCGCTGCGCTTTAGCGCTGGCCGTGTTTGGCTCGCTGACGCCGATGTGAGCGACGCGATCCGCAGCGAGGCGTGCGGTGCCAATGCATCGCGGCTTGCCGCGATTCCCGCTGTGCGCACTGCCTTGCTGCAGCGCCAGCGCGACTTCCGCGCCG
>JANOYK010000319.1:0-3815 GCA_031428855.1 Burkholderiales bacterium
CGAAGGAGCATCAGGAGCGGATCGCGATGGCTGGCACCAATCCGATGGACTTGTAGAGGCTGCCCGCAGACGCGGCCCTATTTTCTCTGGGGTCATTGGCCCCAGAGCCGCTGCCAGAGCGGGTTTCATGGCACGAAGGCCGAAGAGACGCTTGCACCAAGGCTCTTGGCGCGATAGTAGATGGAAAAACGGCGCACACTCAGACCTGCCGCAGCGTGCCGTAGCACGCGGCGCTACCTTGGGTCGCACAGACCGCGCCTTCACCAGCGCTGCTGCATCATTGCCGTGTTGGGGGGTAAGCTTTATTTCCCGCAAGGAGAATGACCATGACTTCCGCTCTCAAATGGCAACTGCACCCAGACTACCGGCAGCGGCGCGATTGGCTGCATGACGCGGTGGCAGCGGGGCGCATCAACCCGGCAGATTTTTCCGCTGCCCAGCGCGCACTCGATCTGACCCCGGCGGCGCGCGGCTGGGCACAGATTCTCACGGGCACGTTTGCCGCAGCCGGCCTGGCGCTGCTCGCCGCCGCGCTGGTGTTCGCGGTTGCGTTCAACTGGGATGCGCTCGGGCACTTCTCGCGCTTTGCGCTGGTGCAGGCGCTGGTGCTGCTGTTTGGGTTAGCCGCATGGTGGCGCGGCGTCGAGACCGTCAGCGGCGCGGCCGCGCTGTTCGCCGCCGCGCTCGCCACCGGCGCGCTGCTCGCCTTGTTCGGCCAAACCTATCAGACCGGTGCTGACCCGTATTCGCTGTTCACGGTGTGGGCGCTGCTGTTGCTGCCGTGGCTGCTGCACGCGCGCCGCGCTGCGCTGTGGCTGCTGTGGGTGGTGATCGCCGACACTGCGTTGTCGCTCTATTGCAGCCAGGTGCTGGGCGAGGCTGCGTGGATGCGCTGGTTCGGCCATGTGCAATGGTCATCGGCGCTGGTGATTTTGTTCAACGGTGCGCTGTTGATCGCCTTTGAATTGTTTCCTGCGCTCGGCACGGCAGGCTTGGCGCGTGCGCTGCCGCGCACCCTCGCGGTGATCGTGCTCGGCGCTGTCGCCGTCATTCTGGTGCCGTTGATCGGCTGGCGCTCGCACCCCGATACCGACGCGGCGTATCAAACCGGCCTCGCGCTGCTCAGCCTGGCCGCGTTTGCGGCGATTGCCTGGTGGCACACACAGCAGCGGCGCGACATCGTGGTGCTTGCGGCGGCAGCCTTGTGCGCTGTCAGCGTGGGTTATGCACTGCTGGTGCGCATCCTGCCGGGCCATGCCGGTTTCAGTTTGTTTTCATTCAGTGCGGTGTACTGGATCGGCGCGATTGCGGGCGCCGTGGCGTGGCTGCGCGGTCTCGCGCCTGCGGCAACTACGGCAACTACGGCAACTACGGCAACTACCGGGGAGGCATCATGATCGATGCGAACACGGCGTTGCAGGCGGCTCCGGTGAATGCACGTCCGGTGAATGCACGCCCGGCGAACGCTGCCGCACCGCACCAAGCCGCGAGCGCGCAAGCGGCAGCATGGGAATCCCAACTGGCAACAGCGGGCGTGCGCATCGCAGCCGCGCCGCCATCGGGGTCATCCGCAACAGCATCACCATGCTCCACACCCGCTGCAGGCTGGGCGATTCGTCTGCTCGCAGGCATCGGCGGTTTTATTGGCGGTGTGATGATTCTGCTGTTCCTTGGCATGGGGCTGGCATCCCTCAAATTGTTCGATTCACCCGCGACTGCATTGGTGATTGGCTTGCTGCTATGCGCCGCTGCAGTGACGGCCTATCGGGTCGCGGCCAACAGCGCCGCACTGGAACAATTCGGCCTCGCTGTCAGCGTCGCCGGGCAACTCTCGCTCGCCATTGCAGTCGGCGCGTGGTTCAAGACTGACTCCACCATATCGTGGTGGCCGCTGGTGCTGCTGCAGGCATTGCTGTTGGTGCTCATCCGCAATGGCCTGCACCGTACGCTGCTGGCGGCGGCGATGGTGATTCTTGGCTCGCTCTCGTGCCGCAGCCTGCCCGCTGTGTCAGTGTGGTGGCTGTTGATTGCGCTTGCACCGGTGCTGTGGCTGCATGCCGAGGGCCGCCTCATCGCGTACACACAGGCACACAGCGCCGCGCCGCGCGGGTTTGGCGCGTCTGTATTGGGAGCGCCGATGCCCGGCATGCCCGCGTTTGGCGCCCCGGTGTTCGGCGCCCCGGCGTTTGGTGCCCCGGCGTTTGGCGCAATGGCAGGGCTGATCGTGATGCAGTGGCCGCAATGGTTTGTCATCTGGGGCCGGCTGGAAGGGCTGGGCGGTTTTCCCTGGCACTGGGCCGCTGCGCTGCCGGCGCTGTTGCTCGCGGTGTGGCTGCATACGCAGCACGCCGCACCGGCCCAGCGCGCCGCCGCGCTCGGGTTCGCGCTGGCAGCGGGCGCACTCGGTGTGTGGCTGCCGGCCTGGACTGCCGCACTCCTGCTCGCACTGCTCGGCCTCACCTCCGCGCGCCCCGGCTGGGCAGTGGTGGCGCTGCTCGCCATGATCTGGTCGGTGTCGCGCTTCTACTACGACATGCGCATCACCCTGCTCGAAAAAGCGGCGTGGATGGCAGCAGCCGGCGCAGTCTGTCTGCTGCTGGCCGCACTGGTGCAGTGGATCGCGCCGCGTCTTGCAACGGGCGTATCGGCCGCACTCACCGCACCCGATCTCGCCACGGCCGAACCACCGGAGGCCGCATGAACACGCTGCTCGCACGCAAACTATGGATACCCGCCGGCCTCGCGCTGGTGCTGGCCGCTGTCAATGTTTCGATCTGGCAAAAAGAACAACTGCTGGCACACGGCAACACCGTATTGCTGCAACTCGCACCGGTAGACCCGCGCTCGCTGATGCAGGGCGACTACATGCGCCTCGACTATGCGCTGGTGCGCACGCGGTCAATCGACCAAGGCCCAACCACGCGCACCGCACGCCTCAAGCTTGATGCGCACGGCGTCGCAACCCGCCTCGATGTGGACCCAGACGCCGCGCTGGCCGCAGACGAAGCGCGCATGGTGATGCGGCGGCGCGGCGGCGCATTCGGCGGCCGCTGGCGCATCGGCAGCGACGCCTATTTTTTTCAGGAAGGCACGGATCACGTTTACACCCAGGCCAAGTACGGTGAATACCGCACTGATGCAGCGGGTGAGTCGGTGCTGGTGGCGTTGCGCGATGAAAAGTTTGAGCGGCTGGGTGTCAACCGGCTGGCGCACCGCTGGCAGGTGCCGGCCGGGTTGCCGGGACGGCAGCGGTAGACCCAAATTGGCGCCAGCGTGCTCTACGCCGCCGCCAGAATCTTGAAGTCAGTTGCCTTCACCACTGGCATTTTCGAGAGAGTGCCGGCTTTTTTCTTAAGCTCCACGAAGCCATAACGCGCCATGCTGGAAAGGATAGTTAAGTGCGCGCTTGTGCCCGATGGTAAGTGCCTGCGCTATAGTGCGTGCCCCCCCAACCGCTACCCTTCATTGCCATGAGTGCTGCCAACATTCTTATCCACCCTGGGCGATTGACTGACTATCTCGCCGCCATCGTCGCAGCAGGCGGCAGCAGCGCGCGCGAGGCTGCGTTGACGGCGAAGAATTTGGTGCTGGCCAATCTGTCAGGCCATGACTCGCACGGCGTGGGCATGATTCCGCAGTATGTGAAATTTCTCAAGGGCGGCGGGCTGGTGCCGAATCAGCATGCCAAGGTGACGGGCGAAGCGGGCTCGATGCTGATGATTGACGGCCAGCGCGGCTATGGGCAGGTGATTGGGCATGAGTCGATGCTGCTTGGCATTGCGCGGGCGCAGCGTGATGGCTTAGCGCTGGTGGCG
>JANOYK010000320.1:0-4810 GCA_031428855.1 Burkholderiales bacterium
GGCCCGATGCCGACCCAGCCGCTGGGCTGGTTCAAAAAGCCGATCACCAAGAAGGAAGACTTCAAGGGCCTCAAGTTCCGCACCGTCGGCATTTCGATTGACGTGTTCACCGGTCTGGGCGCCGCAGTCAACGCGCTGCCCGGCGGCGAGATCGTGCCGGCCATGGATCGCGGCCTGCTCGACGCCGCCGAGTTCAACAACGCCACGTCCGACCACCTGTTGGGCATTGCTGACGTGTCCAAAGTGTGCATGCTGCAAAGCTCTCACCAGAACGCCGAGCAGTTCGAGATCACCTTCAACAAGACCAAATACGATGCCCTGCCGGCCAAGATGAAGGCGATCATCGAAAACGCGGTCGAAGCGGCCTCGTCGGACATGTCGTGGAAAGCGGTGAATCGCTATTCGCAGGATTACATCGAACTGCAGAAGAAGGGCGTCAAGTTTTACAAGACCCCGGCATCCGTGTTACAGACCCAGTTGACCGCCTACGACGCGGCTGCCGCCAAGCGTTCCAATAATCCGATGTTTGTCGAGATCGAGGCGTCGCAGCGTGTCTTCGCCGAGCGCGTCCTCAAATGGGAACGTGACACCGTGGTCGATCGCGGCATGGCCTACAACCACTACTTTGGCAAACCGGCGGCACCGGCCAAAAAAGCCTGATTGGGCTTCACCTGACAACAGCCACCCGGCGTGTTAACCGGGTGGCTGTTTGATTTTTGCGGCGCGATGGGTGCTGATGGATGGTGTTTGTTTGTAGCTGTTTTCTGTTACCTGATTGCGCACGTTCTCTGATTAATTTTTTCTCTGATTGATTCGTTATGCAAGTTCAAAAACTGTTGCTGCTGTCGGACCGCATCAGCACCTGGACCGGCAAGGCGTTCGCCTGGCTGATCGTCGGGCTGATGCTGGTGGTGTGCGTTGAAGTGTTCAAGCGCTACATCCTCAATGCCCCCACCGCCTGGATATTTGACCTCAACAACATGCTCTACGGCACCCTGTTCATGATGTGCGGCGCCTATACGCTGGCGCAGAACGGCCATGTGCGCGGTGATTTTCTGTATGGCCGTTTCAAGCCGCGCACCCAGGCGTGGCTCGACCTGTCGCTGTATGTGCTGTTTTTCATTCCCGGCATCCTGGCCCTGATTTACGCCGGTTACGGCTTTGCTGACGATTCCTGGCGCATCAATGAACACTCGAATGTGACGGCGGATGGCCCGCCGGTGTACCACTTCAAAGCGGTGATTCCGCTGGCCGGCGTGCTGATCATGTTGCAAGGCATCGCTGAGATCATCCGCTGTGTGGTGTGTCTGCGCACCGGTGAATGGCCCGCGCGGCTGGCCGATGTGAATGAAATCGATATCGTTGGCGAGCAATTGGCCAACAGCGAGTATGTCGATGAAGAATCGCGCAAGGCGGCGATTGCCCAGGCGCATCAGATTGAACATGACGCGCATGCGCGGGGAGTGACTGCAAAATGACCGATCCCGCACTCGGCCTGTTGATGCTCGGCCTGATCGTGGTGGCGATCATGATGGGCTTTCCCACCGCCTTTACCCTGATGGGCATGGGCATGTTCTTCGGCGTCATCGCGTTCTGGGACCCGTCCACCGGCTGGCTCCACAACAAGGCCTTCGACCTGATGGTGCAACGCACCTACGGCGTGATGACCAATGATGTGCTGCTGTCGATTCCGCTCTTTGTGTTCATGGGCTACGTGATCGAACGCGCGGCGCTGGTGGACAAAATGTTTCACAGCGTGCAGTTGGCGTTCCGCCGCCTGCCGGCCTCGCTGGCGGTGACCACGCTGCTGGTGTGCGCGTTCTGGGGCATTGCGTCGGGCATCGTCGGTGCGGTGGTGGTGCTGATGGGGGTGATTGCATTGCGGCCGATGCTGGCGGCGGGTTATGACGTGCGCCTGGCCGCAGGCGTGATTACGGCCGGCGGCACCCTGGGAATTCTGATTCCGCCTTCGGTGATGCTGATCGTCTACGCGGCGGTGGCGGGGCAGTCGATTGTCAAGTTGTACGCCGCAGCGATGATTCCCGGTTTGTTCCTCACGGTGCTGTATCTGGTTTACATCGTTGGCTGGGCCTTGATCGATCCCAAGGTCGCCCCCAAACTGGCGGCCGATAAATACACGGTGGCGGTGCCCGATTGGCTGCGCGCGCTGGAACGCGGGCCGCAGCGGCGCGTGCTTGGCGGGGTGGCCGCTGCGCTGTTTTCTCCCGGGCGCGCCGGGATCAGTTTCGGCACGGCGCTGCAAAGCGTGGTGGTGGCGGTGATTCCCTTGTTGTTGACCACGATTTTGTTTGGCGCGGCCTATTGGTATGTGACGATTTACAGCGCACCCAAGGCGGCCTCGACCATCGACGCGCCGCAGGCGATGGGGGACGCCGCCAGAGAAGCCCCGCAACGGGCGGATGCCAAGACAGATGCCAAAGCGGAGGCCGGCGGGCTGCAGGAACCTCCCAGGGACGCGAAGGAAGATAGGGACGCCAAGGACAGTAAGGACGGCGCTGCGCCACAGGCATTGGGCGACGCCCCGCAAGCACTGGGCGACGCGGCCGATCCGAATGCCAGGGACAGCGGGCCGGCGGCAACCAAAGAGGGCGCGGATCCGGTCTCCATCAATACTGTTGCCGAGACGACGGCGGGCTCCAGTGTCGGCAAAGTGCCGGAAAGTTTCTACTACTGGTTCTGGGGCTGCGCCTTGGTGTCAGCCCTGCTGCTGCTGGTTTACTACCTGCGCATGGATGGCGAACAACTCGAAATTCTGCGCCTGCTCGAAGAATCGGTGGTGCCGCTCGCGGTGCTGACCTTCATCGTGCTGGCGGTGATTTTGTTCGGCATCACCACCGCGACCGAGTCGGCGGCGGTCGGCGCGCTCGGTGCGATGTATCTGGCGGCGTTGGCCAAATATCTGCGGCGCGCCCTGTGGGCGACCCTGGCGGGAGCGATCATCGGCCTAGGCCTGGGTGCGCTGCGCGGCGATTTCATGACCCTCTTGGTGTCGGGTTGCCTGGGGGCGCTGGCGCTGGGCACGGCGGTGCCGTGGATCAGCGACATCCTGGGCGCGAAAAAACTGACCTTGAGCCTGCGTGAATCCACCTTTCTCACCGCCAAAACCACCGCCATGGTGTGCTGGCTGTTTGTCGGCTCGGCGCTGTTTTCAGCGGTGTTCGCGTTGCATGGCGGCCAGGGCTTGATCGAGAGATGGGTGTTGTCGATGAACCTTTCCCCGCTCGGATTCATGATCGTGGCGCAGCTCATTATTTTTGTGCTTGGCTGGCCGCTCGAATGGACCGAGATCATCGTGATCTTCGTGCCGATCTTCATTCCCTTGCTGGCGCATTTTCAGGTCGATCCGCTGTTGTTCGGCACCATGGTCGCGGTCAACCTGCAGGCAGCCTTCCTGTCGCCGCCGGTGGCGATGTCGGCGTTTTATTTGAAGGGCGTCGCGCCCAAGCATGTCACGCTGAACCAGATTTTCGCCGGCATGATGCCCTATATGATCATCGTGCTGGTGTGCCTGGCCTGCATGTACATCTGGCCGGGCATGACGCTGTGGCTGCCGCATTTCCTGTACGGAAACTGATCTGAAACTGAGCGGAAACCGGGCAGCAGCCTGGCGGCGAAACGCGATGGTTCGGTAGAAAATTCATGAAGAATGGCTTCTGGAGCCATTCTTCAGGCATCATCCCGGTTTGGACGGGGTGCGAAAGCGCTGCCAGAGCCCGAGCACCTTGTTCCTGATGTAGAGCGTCGCGATCAGGCCGCCGCCGACCACGATAGCGGCCATCACCATCGTGGCGATGGAACTGACATCGCGCGACGCGTTCCACAGCGCAAACAGCCCGAGACCCGGAATCACCACCTGCCAGTATTCGGACGGATGGACATTCATCTCGACTTCGCCATTACAGTGCGGGCAGCGCATCACGCGGCGTTTTTCCTGCGGTTTGTCAGCATCGGCGACGCGTTCCGATTTGATGGTCTTGGGTGAGATGCCTTGCTGGCAATGCGGGCAGTTCCAAAGCATGTGACGGTTACTCCTGATTCAAAATGGGGTTGGTCATGCGGCGTTGTGCTGCACCCGGGGATGCACGCGATGCCGCTCGCGCAGTCTGTGCCGACGCTGGATTCGCCGGGGCATGGTGCGAGCGCGACTGCAGGTTGAGCGAGAATAAATCTTCCGGTGGCATGCCGAGCGCCGCGCGCGCCGCCTGCCATTCTTCGCCATCCTGCGGCGTTGGCACTGACCAGTCAATATCGTCCGGCCACACGCCGTGATCGCCCCAGTTTGCGCCGTGCAACAGGTCGGCCAAGGCCCAGGCCGGTTTCAGCAGGGGCAGCGTTCCCGCTTCCTTCACGCATCCGGCACGGATGCGGGTAAACCAGGCAGCCGGACGCGGGCTGACATCAAAGTGGGGCGTTTTGTAGACCGGCTGCGCCGTATTGACCGCGACGCTGGGACGCGCCGGTACCTGCGTAGTCCAGCCCGCCCGCCGCAGGGCTTCCACGCCGGTCACCACCGCAGAGGGCATGGCAGCACGCAATGCGGCCTCCCAATCAGGCTCGGCGGCGGGCGCATGCGTCATCAGCAGATTGGCAAATACGTCGCTGTGTCCGCCGAAACCCTCGACCAGTTTCCGGCGTTTCCACAGATAAAGATAATGCGAGGCGGTCTTGGAGGTCCAGCCAAAACGCACGGTCAAATCTGCGCCGCGAAAAATCGCAGGCAGGCTTTGCAGCCGCGTGATCGCAGCGGTGTGGCTCATGCCAGCGTGCCCTGGTTGCCACCGCTGCCACC
>JANOYK010000321.1:0-5753 GCA_031428855.1 Burkholderiales bacterium
CGGAAAGCTGGCACCCGCGAGCACAAACACCCCGCGTAAAAAAGCCGGCGTCGCCAATTGTTGCGGGTCACCCGTCCAGATCAGCAGGCAGCCGTCGGCGATGATGAAAGCGATGCCGAGGGTGGCCAGCACCTGGCCGAGCGGATTGCCGGCCAGACGGCGGATCACAAAGCGCTCGATCAGCCCGCCCAGCAACGCGACAGCAAGGCCGGCGGCCAGCATCGCCACAAAAAAATTGGCCCCGGCGCGCAACGCCGACAGGCCAATGTAGGCGCCCAGCATGAAGTAAGCGCCATGCGACAGATTAGCAATGCGCATCAGGCCAAAGATGAGCGAGAAGCCGGCTGAGAGCAGAAACAACAGCCCGCCCAAGGAGAGGCTGTTGAGGCTCTGGATCAGCCAGAACGCGAGGGGTTTATCAAACATGCAGAGTAACGCTCAGACAAACAAAATGCCGCCGCAGCGGCATTTTGGATGGTTCGGCAGTCAATCAAGTGTGGCCATCAATGCAGACTGCGCGTGTCCATCGCGCGCAGCATTCTCAAGGCTCAAGGTTCTTCGCTTCAGGCACATTGCGCGAATACACCGGCGCAGCGAGGAAAGCTTTGGGCTCGTAGGTCCAGAACTGGCTCACATTCGGATAGGTCTTGAGCACCGTATGCACCAGCTTGCCGCCGACGCGCTCCACCTTGCGAATGAAAATCGGCTGCACCGGATTGCCGTATTCATCCACCCGCCAGTCGCCGCGCGCATCCTTGATAACGCCGGGGTTGCGCAGCGCCTTCATGAAAGCTTCTTTGTCTTCGACCTTGCCGCCGACTGCCTTGGCAGCCTGCTCGACCAGCACGCCAGCCGAATATGCGCCGAGCGTGTAGTAACCGGGGTCAGCGCCATACTCTTTGTTGACCGCCGCCACAAAGCGTTTGCTCTCGGGCGAGTCGAGGCCGGCTGCATAGAAGCCGCCGCTGATGACACCGAGCGCCTCGTCACCCATTTGCTTGAGGATGCCTTCGTCAGTGGTGGTGGCACTGCCCAGCACCGGCAGCTTGTTGCCAAACTCGCGCAGCTGTTTCAAAAAGCGCAGGCCGTTGGCCCCGGCAAAGCCGGCATAGATTGCATCCACATTGCCCTTCAACTGGCCGATGTAAGAGCCGTAGTCAGCCACGTTGAGCGGCGGCCACAGTTTTTGCACCACCTTGCCGCCGTTGTCTTCAAACACGCGCTGAAAACCCGCCGCAGTCTCGTGGCCATAGGCAAAATCGTCGGCGATGATGACAATGCGCTTGTAATTCAGCGTCTTGGCTGCGTACTCGCCCAGCGGCTGGTTCGGCTGCGCCGAGCTGGCCGAGGTGCGCACAAACCACGGGTTGGTCTTGCGCTGGGTCAGGTCTTCGGCCGCAGCCGAGGGCGACACATTCGGCGTCTTGCTCTGGCGGATGTAATCGTCAATCGCCAGCGCCTCAAACGCCGCCAGCGGCCCGATCACCACATGCACCTTGTTGCGCTCGACCAGCTCCTGCGTCTTGGTCTTGGCACCGGCCGGGTTGCCACCGGTGTCGGCAATCGTCAGCTCAACCTTGCGCCCGGCGATCATGTTGTTGCGTTCTTTAAGGAATAGTTGAATCCCCTCTTCCATCTGCTTGCCGCCGGCCGCCAGCGCGCCCGAGCGCACCGTCAGAAAACCAATGCGCAGCGGCTCTTGCGCACTGGCAGATTGAAGCGGCAGCAGCGTGGCAGCGGCCAGGCCGGCAACCGTCAGCGCGGCACCTACGGTACCGAGCGGCTGGCGTATCAACGCATTGAATCGGGCAATCAACATGGCATCTCCTTTGAGTAAATGTCTCGGCACTACTGTTGCCGCAGCTTATCAATAGATAAATTAAGGTCTTGCAGGGAGGCGATAGTAGCACTGCAGGCGTGCAGTTTTATGTTGCTGCGCAGCGATGCGCTCAGACTGGAGGATAACGGCTGATTAAGCCGAATCTGCGCATGCAGCGAGGCGCGCAACGCCGGTTACGTGCGGTGAATGGGGCCATTCGCTGTCGTGGGGCGGTGCCGAAGGCGAAGAAATTGAAATCGGTGCCGACGCTGTGTGGCGCATGGCGCGCGAACAATTGGCCGGCACCGTCAATGTGGATTTCCCGGCCTGGCGCGCCGCCCACGGCCTCTCGCTGACCGAGGCCGCGCGCAGTCTGGGTTTGTCGCGGCGGGCAGTCGCCAATTACGAAGCCGGTGCCAAACCGGTGCCGCGCATTGTTGCGCTGGCACTGCGGGGGTTTGATGTTCAAACCACCTGATCCGGGTAGCGCTACGCATCAGCGGTCACCGCGCCCAAAAACCCCTGGTCTCGATGTACTGACAGAAGCTGTTCAGCGGCAAAAGCAACGCGCCATCATCGAATTGTTCGGGAAATGAAACGCCGCACGCGCGTCGCCGGACTGCTCCCGAACGAGGCATCCCTGCTGCGCCTGACTACTGCCATTCTCGGTGAGGTCGACGACGAGTGGGCCACCGGAAAAATCTACCTGAACATGAAACCCTGATTCACTTCACCCAACGCGACAGATCGTCTGAAATCCGAAATTACAGAAAAATTGTTGCTTTATCGCTGAACAATCGGGAAATCAACCCATCATGACGTCAGCGCAGCCGTTCCGCATTGTCGATATCGTGCTTGAGCATGTCATTGACAAGGTCTGACAAGTCAATGCCTTTGGCACTGGCGCGCTCCGCGAGATAACGCTCAACATCCTCGTTGAGATACACCGGCAGCCGGAACACTGCATCGGGCCGGAAGAACTTGCCGCGCACCCCTTTGGAAAAATCATAGTGATCCTTCATCGTCTTCACCCTTTCACCGCTAGCGCGGCACGTCTTCGTAATTGCTGATCTCTTCACGGTCGGCACGACGCGCGGAAATAATGCGAATGTGAATCTCGGTGGCACTCACATCCACCGTGGTGTGAACCACTGCCAGCACCACGCCATTCTGCGCTCGTCCCAGCGTGACCCATCGATCTTCATCGTCGCTATGATCGTCATCGTAGATGGTCAACGCCAGCGGATCGCCAAACACCGAGGTGGCCAGCCGGAACGGCACCTTATGCTTCGCGAGATTGGTGCGCGCCTTGCGATCATCCCAACTGAAATCGAACAGCGTGCTCAAGATGCCAATGCCTGTTCAAGCACACGACATGCGATTGGATTGTCCCGCACACCACGCATTTCGTGAACTCCCAAAATTGACCGCTTCAATACCGGCGCAAGTTCTGCCAGTATAAATGTAGATGGCTAAAAACAGCCCGGCTTCGTGTGCGAGCCACCGAACTGACCAACTTCGTCACCACCGGAGCCAACGCCGGCCAAGCCACTGTTCGCGGATCTACCGCGCCATACTTGAAGTTGTTCTATCGAAGTGCTGCAATCCGCTCCCACCAATGATTTCAGCCGAATGAGAAGTGAAAACCCGCTACCAGAGCCACTCTCCGATGGCCGGCAGGTGGCGATTGCAGATGAAATCCCCCTGACCCAAGTGCCTCAACGCCACCGCACCCTTCTGCCCTGATGCACAGTGCGAACAGCGACGCGGCCCCAGGGCCGGCGTCAATCATGGCGCATGCGCTCGCTCTATCATCAACGATCCACATGACCCTATCGGCCCTTCCTTTCACATGACGACATGTCTATTTTTGTAGCGCATCACGCACCCCCCCTCGAATGGGCGGGAAGGCCTGCATCCGCGTCGCTGGAAGTGTTGGCGGCAGGGGGAGGTCTCGGCAGATCAAAATGCAATTCGAACACGGCCCCTTTTTTTGCACCCCATCGCACACGCGGCGGAACCATCACGAAGCTCATGCAGCGCCTCTGAGATCCGGATGAAACCGTGCAAAATGACGCCGTATGGAGCACATCACCCCCTGCCCGGCGTGCGCGCAGCCAATGCGACACGAAACCTTCGAGCGCAAATATGGCGGCGCGCTGACGCTCGACATCTGCGTCGCGTGCAAGCAAATCTGGTTTGACGAATACGAAAGTGCGCAACTCGCGCCGGACGGATTGCTCAAGCTGTTCAAGCTGATTAACGCACATCAGAACACCGCATCAAACACCGCCGCTGATAGCGTTGATTGCCCGCGTTGCAGTGAGCGGCTGGTGCTGACGCATGATCTGCAGCGCACTAACCGCCTGCTTTACTTCCGTTGCGAGGCGGGGCATGGCCGCCTCACTGCCTTCTACCAGTTTCTGCGCGAGAAAAACTTTGTCCGCAATTTGACCGGCACCGAGGTGGCCCAACTCAAGGCTGAGGTCAAGCAGGTGCGCTGCGCCGGCTGTGGCGCGCCGGTTGATTTACAGCGCGAGAGTGCCTGCTCTTTTTGCAATGCGCCGATTTCGATACTCGACACCAACGCCGTGGCAATTGCGCTGCGCGAGCTTGACGCCGCACGCAGCGGAAGGCGGCAAATGAGCCCCGGTCAGGCCGGTCTGCCCAGTGTGCTCGATGGTTACAGCCGCGGCACGGCGGGTGGCGGATGGACAACAGCGTCACCTAGTTCGTCTCCGAATGCCTTGCAAGGGGGTGAGCCCGTGCTCGACTTGGTGGGCGCTGGCATTAGCCTGCTTGCCGCTTGCTTCGACATCTGAGCGCAGCCGCTTATTTCTGGCCCGTTTGACACGGCAGTTTTAGGTTGCTGCGCAGCGATGCACAAGGGCACCGCTGGTAAACCGGGAGTGCGGTTAAAATTCACACATTGCGATGTGTAGAAAAGAAGAGGACATCATGGCCACCAATCTTGCACTTGATGACAGCCTGATTCAGGAAGCAGTCCGCATCAGCGGCCACCGCACCAAAAAAGCCGCCGTCACCCATGCGCTGACCGAATACATTCAGCGGCGCAAGCAACGCGCCATCCTCGACTTGTTCGGCACACTCGACTTGCTGCCGCTAGCACCACAAAAGCGCCAGCGCCGCGCCGCGCAAGGCACGCGCAGACGCAGCCCATCAGTCTGACGCTGCCGGCAGTTGCCAGATGGTCATCGTCGATACATCGGTGTGGTCGCTCGCGTTGCGCAGGCCGGTCGCACCAAAGGATGCGGATGCTGTAACGGTCGAACTGCGCCGGCTGATTGATGCTGGAGAAGCATTGATTGCCGGGCCGATCCGGCAGGAGCTGCTGTCAGGGATCAAAGACCAGCAGCAATTCAAGGTTCTGCGCGAACGGCTCGAAGCGTTTCCCGATCTCCCCATCGGCACCGCAGACTACGAACGCGCCGCCATCTGTTTCAACCAATGCCGCAGCCAGGGCGTGCAAGGCTCAAATACTGACTATCTCATTTGCGCGCTGGCGCTGCGCCTCAACATTCCGGTGTTTTCGGCTGACCTCGATTTTGCGGGTTACGCGCGTGTGGCCGGGGTGCGGTTGCACGCCGTGCCGATGCAGTGAGCATGGCCGGCGCAGCGATTGTTTGCTGCAGACTGGGCTGCTCCCTTTAGCGCGAAGATCGTTGGTGGGTAAGGGTTTCAGCGTTTTCTGAAAATCAATTCGACCCTGACCCTTTTGCGTTTGACGAGGTGGTCACAATTTGTGACCACCTCCACTTTCTCGCAGGCTGTAAGTTGAAACATGAAGTCCTTTGGAAAGCGCCGGCAAAGGTGTCAGCTTTTGCGGTAAGTCAATTCGACTCTTGTCCGTTTGACCGGATTGACCGCTTTGACTCCCATACCTTTTGGGTCGGCGGAGAAGCAACCCGCTCCC
>JANOYK010000322.1:0-9490 GCA_031428855.1 Burkholderiales bacterium
AGCCGCCAGTAGTTGCAGTGCCGCCCAAAGTTGATCCTGCCGTAGCTGATGCAGCGGGGCCAATCAAGCATTGACGAGGTTGGCAGCAACGAAAACGGCACCCGATGGGTGCCGTTTTCGTTGCTGGAGGATGTTCCAGTCAATACGAAATATTATTTACCATAATATACATTCTAAACTAAAATCAAGTGATGACCTTTCCCCAAAACTGTCGAAACCGCCATAACGATGGTCGCTATCTATTCAGCAGCTATCTCAAGCAGCCATCTCAAGGCATCAATTTCACTCGCAGCATCTTGACCATCTCCGGGTCCGGGCCGCGCTCGGCCCACGTCAAGGCGCTGTCCCCGACATCGTTGCGCACCGTCACATCGGCATCTTCGTCAATCAACAGCTTGACGGTAGACCGGTGTCCGCCGCGTACCGCCATCATCAATGCAGTTACACCACTAGGTGAAGTTGCGTCTATATAGGCATGATTTTCAATGAGAATTTTAATTATTTCATTGCGCCCGCTGGTGGCTGCATAGATCAACGGCGTCCATCCTGGCTGGTTCACCTCAGCCTCGCGTGAAATCAAAAACTTGACCACTTCGGTGTGGCCTTGCAGCGCGGCGAGCATGATGGCGGTTTCGCCAGATGGATTTTTCCGGTTCAGGTTTATGTCCGCTGCGGCCAGAGTCTGCACCACGCCGAGCGCGCCTTCGCGGGCGGCAAGATGCAGTACTGGTTGCCCGGTGAGGTCAATCGTATTCGGATCCATGCCGCGCTTGAGCCAGGACGCCACTTCAGCCGCGTTGCCCTGGTTAACCGCGCCGATGAAGTCATCGTAAGCCGCGCTCAATGCGATGGACGGCACCATACTGAGCAGCGCGCCCAGCAGCGCACCCAGCAGCGCGCCCCTCGCGACCACAAAACCCGCGTGGATCAGCCGCAAACATGCGCGCCGCAGGCCGGAGGACACCGCAAAAAAAGCGGTCATCCAAGATGAAATCATGCCGCCTCCTTGAATAAGTGGAAGAAATTCGCGGTCGTGGCGGCTGCCACCTCATCGACCGAAATTCCGCGCAGGCGGGCGATTTCTTCAGCGACATGTTTGACCCAGGCCGGCTCATTGGTTTTACCGCGATGCGGCACCGGGGCCAGATAGGGCGAGTCGGTTTCGATCAGCAGGCGCTCCAGTGGCACCATTTTGGCGACCTCTTTGAGGTCTCTGGCGCTCTTGAAAGTCACGATACCTGAGAACGAGATATAAAACCCTTGGTCCAACGCCGCTTGTGCCACTTCACGGGTTTCAGTGAAACAATGCATCACCCCGCCAGCCTCACCGGCCTGCTCTTCGCGCATCAGCGCAATCGTATCCTCAGCGGCAGCGCGGGTATGAATAATCAAAGGCTTGCGGCATTTGCGCGCCACCCGGATATGGGTGCGAAAGCGTTCGCGCTGCCATTCGAGATCGCCGGTAAGCCGGTAATAATCGAGGCCAGTCTCGCCGATAGCAATTACCTTGGGGCGCGTGGCAAGTTCCAGCAAGCGCTGCTCAGTCGGCTCCTCGGCGCCTTCATAGTCCGGATGGACGCCGACTGACGCAAAAATATTGTCATGGGCGGCGGCGAGTTCGAGCACGCTGGGCAGCTCTTCAAAATTGACCCCGACGCACAGCGCATGCGATACCTGGTGTTGACGCATGGCGTCGAGAATCGCGGGCATGCGCTCGCGCAGTCCGGGAAAATTGATATGGCAATGGGAGTCTACAAACATGGTGCGGCGAGGAGTTTTTTTGAGAGGCTGCGCGGGGGTATTCTGCGTGGACGATTGGTGCGGGCTGCGTTGTGTGGGCTGCGCTGTACGGGTTGTTCTATACCGTGCCGCCTGGTCAGATCATCAACGCGCTTCGCGCATCAGACGGGCGTAATCGATCAACAGATCCTCGGCAAACAGGCGCGGATTGAGAGGATGGCTGGCCACCCGCCGTGCTGCGGCCAATTTGCGGTAGTAGCCATGCAGGGCCGGCGCACTGGTGCGGCTGGCGCATTGACGGATCGCATCCGCGTGCGACGGGTGAAACCGCGGTGCGCTGCCGGTTTGACTAACCCGCAGCACATCTGCGACCCAGCGCATCAGCCACAGAGCGATGTTTTCGTTGCCGGCCTTGTCGCAACGCTCGGCGGTGCGCAGCGGATCCAGCCGCGCCGACGACAACGCGTCAAGCAGTTCGGCGCGCTCGGCCTGATGACTCTCCTCATCGCCCAGACGGAGTGCCGCCAACGGTGCGCCACCGGCCTCGGCCCAGCGCTCGGTCGCTTGCGCGACGCCCTGCTGTGTCAGCCACTCGATACAACTGGCAGGGTCCGGCGCCGTCACGGCAAATTGCGCTGCGCGGCTGCGAATCGTCGGCAATACCTGATCCGGGTGGCTGGTGACCAGCAAAAACACCGTTTCCGGAGCCGGTTCTTCGAGAGTTTTGAGCAGCGCGTTGCTGGAGGGAACATTGAGCGCGTCGGCCGGGTAGACCAAGATCACACGGGCACCGCCGCGATGGGTGCCGATGTTGAAAAAACCGTCAAGCGCGCGCACCTGTTCGATCTTGATTTCCCGGCTCGGGTTCTTTGTTTTGCCGGACTTGCCGGCCGGCTCAGCGCCCTCCTCTGCCTCTGCCGCCGCCTCGCCAGACTGCAAATATTCCGGCAGCAGGGCGCGAAAATCCGGATGGTTGCCGTCCTCAAACCAGCGGCAGGCTTGGCACTGGCCGCAAGGATGGCCGGATGGCGCGCGGTCGGTGCAAAGCAAACTTTGCGCAAAATGGGTGGCAAATGCACGCTTGCCGATGTCGGGGGCACCGTGAATCAAGAGCGCATGCGGCAACCGGGCGCGCTGGGCATCGAGCCGGGCCCAATCTGATTCAAACCATTTAAATTCCAATGATTTCATATTGTTATTATTATATTCTCAAGTAATTTCTTGATATTTTCCTGACTCAAACTGGCGTCAATCGTGCGAAAACGCTCCCGATTTGCCGCTGCCAAATCCAGATACGCCTGGCGCACGCGGCGGTGAAAATCGGCCTGTTCTTGCTCAAAACGGTCCGGAGCGCGGCTGCCGGCGAGCCGCCCTTGCGCCACTTCGCGCGGTAAATCGAACAGCAAGGTCAGGTCCGGATTGGTGGCCGGATGCACCCACTGGGCCAATTGCTCAATCTTGTCAGCCGCCACTCCACGCCCGCCGCCCTGGTAGGCGCGCGTGGCATCGGTGAAGCGGTCCGAAATCACCCAGACCCCCTTCTCCAGTGCCGGTTCAATGATGCGCGCCAAGTGCTCGCGCCGCGCGGCGAACATCAGCAGGGTCTCGGTTTCAAGATGCATCGGCTCAGAGAGTAGCAGCGCGCGCAGCTTTTCGCCCAGCGGCGTGCCGCCGGGTTCGCGCGTCACCACCACTTTGAGGTCGCGTTTGCGCAGCAGTGCTGCGGTGGACTCAATATGGGTGCTCTTGCCCGCGCCATCGATGCCCTCGAAGGTGATGAATTTGCCGCGCCCCGCCGTGCGGTGCAATGTGCCGTTCATTTTTCCGCTCACGCTGGGATACCTGCCGTCGGGTTCATCTGCCGCCCCTCTGGTATTTGTTTACCGCCCGGTTATGCGCGTCGAGTGTGGCAGAAAACTCGTGAGTGCCATCACCGCGTGCGACAAAAAACAGCGCCTGGGTGGACGCCGGTTTGAGCGCTGCCTGAATCGCCGCCAGTCCCGGCAGCGCAATCGGCGTCGGTGGCAGGCCGCTGCGGGTGTAAGTGTTGTAGGGGCCGTCGGTTTGCAGATCGCGCTTGCGTAAATTGCCATCAAACGACTCGCCCAGACCGTAAATGATGGTGGGGTCGGTTTGCAGCAACATGCCACGGCGCAGGCGGTTGACAAACACGCCGGCAATCTGCGGGCGCTCCTTGGCTTGGCCGGTTTCTTTTTCGACGATGGACGCCATGATGAGTGCTTCGTAGGCATTGGCGTAGGGCACGCCGGGCGCGCGCCGCTCCCATTCGGCGGCAAGGCGTTTTTTCATGGCGCGGTGGGCGCGCCGCAAAATGTCGATGTCTTTCGATCCCTTGGCAAACAGGTAAGTGTCGGGAAAAAACCAGCCTTCCGGGTGAGTTGACGCTGCGCCGGTGCTGGCGCTGGCAGTTTGGGCTGCTGCATTGCCTGATGTGGCAGTTGCCCCCGACGTGGCCGCCGCTGTTGCCCCCGCCCTTGCCTCCCCGGCGGCCCCGCCCGCTGCCGCTCCTGTTGCTGCTGCCACCTGGGCCAGCACCGCCGCATCGCTCATTCCTTGCGTTGCGTGCTGTACGCCAGCGTGGGCATCAAGCGCCGCGCGAAACTGGCGGAAGGTCCAGCCCTCGGGAATCGACAACTCCTGCATCGTCACGTCACCGCGCGTGAGCTTGTCGATCAGCGCCAAGGGTGTGATGCCGTTTTCGATTTCGTAGCTGCCTGCCTTGATCTGGGTATCGCGCCCCTGTACGCGCGCCAGTAACACCAGCAGGTCGGCATGCACCGGCAGCACCTGCGCGGCCTGGCGAGCGGCGGCACGCATCGAGCTGCCCGGATTGACGGTGAAATCGATTGAATCAGCCCCTAGAGAAAGAGGCTGGCCGCTATACCACCAAAGCCCCCCAGCGGCGGCGGCAAGGGTTAAAAAAGCCAGAAAAATCAGTGCCTTGACAAGATTGAATAACAAGCGAAACACGGGGCAAGAGCGCGCTGGCGCAAAAAGGAACGGGGGGCACCGGAGCGGCCCCGCCAGAGCGGGCGCGCGATCGATGCAAAGGAAGCCCACAGAAGGCAGCCGCTATAATAGTTGCAACGAGGACAATTGCCCATGTCATTTATCACTTCCCTGCCAAGCTGGGGCCTGATCCGGGCTGCCGGGGCCGACGCGCAGACGTTTTTGCATGGCCAGTTGACCAACGATCTGCTGCATCTGGCGCCGGATGGCGCGCAATGGAGCGCCTATTGCACCGCCAAGGGACGCATGCTCGCCGGGTTTTTGGTGTGGCGCGATGGCGCAGACGGTTTTTATCTGGCCGTGGATCGGGCGCTGTTACCCGCGCTAGTCAAACGCTTGTCGATGTTCGTGCTGCGCGCCAAGGTGGTGCTCGAAGACGTGTCGCCTGCATTTTCCCTATTTGGCGTCAGTGGCGGCGCAGCGCACATGCTCCTACAGGGCGGCGGGATGCAAGTGCAGCGGCAAGTACATCGGCAAGCAGAGCCCGATGGCACCCTCTGGCGCATCACCCTGCCTGCGGTCGATGGCGCAGCGCGTGAGCTGGTGTGCGTGCCCGCCCTTGAAGCTGCTGTGCATTCCGCCAGCGCCGGTCTGCCACAGGCCGATGCCACTGCGTGGACCCGCCTGATGGTGCGTGCCGGCGAAGTCTGGATCACTGCGCCAACCCAAGAGCAATTCGTGCCGCAGATGGTCAATTTTGACGCGCTCGGCGGCATCAACTTCAAAAAAGGCTGCTATCCCGGCCAGGAAATCGTGGCGCGCGCGCATTACCGCGGCGCGGTCAAGCGGCGCATGTATCGCGCCACGGTTGCGGCCCCGGCGCAAGCCGGCGACGTGCTCTACGCCAGTGATTTGAATGGACAGGAAAGCGGTCAGGTCGCACTTGCCGCACCCGACGGCACGGGCGGGAGCGAATTGCTGGCAGTGCTGCAAATTCAAAGCCACGCCGCTGCGCAAGTGCGCCTTGGCAGTGTGGATGGGCCCTTGCTCCAGTTCGCAGCCTTGCCGTATGCGTTTCCTGAACCGGTCTAATGCTTCGAGTTGCCGCCGGTCAGCCACGTCCCCGCTTATCCCCGCGCGCTCCCGGCACCATGCCAGCGTTCCTATCTGCCCTCCTCCCCGCCCCGCCTTTCTGAAATCTGATCCATCGTGAGCCCGATCTCCGACTATTACGTCTACTACAAGGTCACCGCCGGCTGTTTCGACGACTACATTCCAGTCGTGATTGCGATGCAGTCCGATGTCTACCGCCTCACCGGCGTGCGCGGCCGGCTCAAGAAAAAATCGGCTGATGACGCCACCTGGATGGAAATTTACGAAGGCATCCACCAGCGGCTGCTGTTTGAGGCCACCCTGGCTGATTGCGTCGCGCGCTTTGGCGTCGAGCAATTTCAACTCGAAGGCTCGGTGCGCCGTAGCGAAATCTTCCACGATCCGCTGGCGTGATTGGCGTGACCGGCGTGATCTGGGCTCGCGGCATCACATGTGTTTGATCGGCATTGCCTGGAAGGCACATCCTGATTTTCCGCTGATCGTCGCGGCCAACCGCGATGAATTTCACGCACGTGCCACCGCGCCCTCCGTGTGGTGGCGCGATGCCCCGCACCTTCTGGCCGGGCGTGATCTGCAATCGGGCGGCACGTGGATGGGCATCACCCGGCAGGGGCGCTTTGCGGCCCTCACCAATGTGCGCGATTCCGGCGGTCAACTGGCGCAGGCCCCCACGCGCGGCGCGCTGGTGGCTGATTTTCTGTGCGGTGATTTCCCGCCTGCCAGTTACGCTGCCGGTCTGGCCGCGCATGCGGGCCACTACAACGGCTTCAATCTGCTGGCCGGCACGCCAGAGCAACTTTGGTATGGCGGCAATCGCGGGGCCGCCTCACAAGCGCTGTCACCTGGTATTTACGGCCTGTCCAACGCCCTGCTTGATACGCAGTGGCCCAAGGTCACTTCCCTGAAAACCGCTCTGGGAGCGGCTCTTGGCGGCATGGTGGCCGAAGGGCCGCTCCAGGCAAGGGTTTCCGGCCTGTTGCCTGCGCTGTTTTCGGCGCTGTTTTCGGCGCTGGGCAGCCCGCACCCGGCACCCGACGCCCTGCTGCCCGACACCGGCGTGCCACTCGAGCGCGAGCGCGCGCTGTCCGCCGCGCTCATCATTGCGCCGGTCTACGGCACCCGCGCATCCACGGTGCTGTGTGTGGCGCGCGATGGCGCGGTGGTGTGGGAAGAGCGCAGCATCACGCCGGAGGGCCGCGTGGCGCATACCGTGCGCGAGCAATTTCAACTCGCGTAAACGGCAGCTCGGGCACCAACAACGGCGCAGCCCGTATCAGCACTTTACGCCGCCTGCATGGCTGCTTTTATGGTCGCCTTCACGAGTCGCCTTCATGAGTCGCCTTCATGAGTCGCCTTCATGGGTCGCCTTTATGGTCACCCGTATGGTCGCCTGCATTGCCGCCAGCGCCGATTGCGTTTGCAGCGATGCCGTTCCAGAACGCCTCGATGGCGCTGAGCGCATCGAACACCGGCAACCCCGTGGCGCGCCGCACCGCATCCGCGTACGGTGGCATGTTGGTGCATTCGAGCACCAGCGCGCCCACCTCCGGGTGACGTGCGATCAATTGCTGGGCAGCGGCCACCACATCGCGCTCCGCTTGCGCCACATCCAGCTGCGGCTGATCGCCCAGAATGCGCCGGGCAAATTCGCTCTCCGGCGCAACCCCCTGCACTGGCGTGTCAGCGCGCGCATTCGCTGCCGCCCAGTGCGCAGGGCCAAGGCTGGTTGCCGAAATCGTCACCACCCCGGCACGCCGACCGGCTGGCAGGCTGCGCTCAATCGCGGCGATCTGCAGCAGACTCGACGTCAGCACCGGCACCGGCAGCGCCGCCGCCAGCTCGCGCTGGAACAGCACCAAAAACCCGCAACTGGTGCTGATGCCAACACAACCTTGCGCGATCAACCCGCGGCCGGCATCAATGAAGGGCTGCAACAAACCGGCAGCAGCTTCGCGCACCACCCGCTGCGGCGACGCACCCGGCACCACCTGATAGCGCACCGGAAACGCAAAACTTTCCGGATTGCCGACATCGCCGCGCGGACGCGGAAAGCGCGTCTCCAGCATCAGCACGCCAAGGGCCGGCCGGTTGCGCTGTTGCACCGCGCTGGTTGCGGCATCACCGCTCATTCGAATCGCTCACGCCAGCCGCGCAGGCGCAGTCAAGCCACCCACTCACTCACCGGCGCTTTCGCATCCTGCAACGGCTGGCAGATCACATCGACCAGCGTCGGGCCGCCATATTCGACTGCTTGCTTGAACACGCTGCGCAACTGCCGCGGGTCTTCCACGCGCCAGCTCTTGATGCCATACGCAGCAGCGACTGCCGCGTGGTCAGTGCGGTTGAAATCAACCGAAAA
The DNA here is from genome assembly GCA_031428855.1 of Burkholderiales bacterium. GTDB lineage: Bacteria > Pseudomonadota > Gammaproteobacteria > Burkholderiales > JAEUOS01 > CANJDH01. The sequence goes on from JANOYK010000322.1 coordinate 8,183, forward strand.
ATAACGCCCATCAAATCCGGTCTTCTGCCCGGCCTTGATCCAGCCATACACAGCGTTCGAGATCACGATCATGGTGACCGGCGCTTTGACGCGCACGATGGTTTCCATTTCGCCGACGGTAAAACCGAAACTGCCATCGCCCATCACCGCCACCACCTTGGTGTGCGGCTCGGCAAACCATGCGCCAAGTGCCGCCGCCATGCTGTAGCCAAGCGCGCCATGCGCGCGGTTGGAAAAAAAGCGCCGCCCGCTCTGGCGTATCTCGTAGTAAGCCGAAAAATACGGACACGGCGTACCCGGGTCGGCCACCACAATCGCGTCATCCGGCAGCACCGCTTGCAACTCATGCACTACGCGCTCGGGCAGAATCGGCGTGGCATCACTCGCAGCCAGCGCCAGAAACGCCGCGCGCTTGTCCGCCTTCGCCTGCGCAATCGCCGTCACGTTAAGTCGCGCCGGCATGGCAACCACAGTCCGGCCGCCAAGTGCATCAAGCAGTTGCCGCAACACAATGCGGCAATCTCCCACCAAGCCCATCTCAACCGGATAGTTCGCGCCGATTACCGCAGGGTCAATGTCGATCTGCAACACTTTCGCAGCGCCCGGCACCGGAAAGCGCCGCCGCTCGGTCGTCACACTGCCGGCGCGGCAGCCGATGAACACCACCAGGTCTGCCATCTCAACAATGCTGCGCGTCCACGGCGTGCCGCCATTGCTGCCGACCACGCCAGCGCAGAGCGGATGCGTCTCGGGCAGACTGCCCTGCCCGCTGATGGTGGTCGCCACCCCCGCTCCCAGCGCCTCGGCCAGTTGCGCCAGCTCACGCTCGGCCCCTGCCAGCACCACGCCGCCGCCCACCACAAACAGCTTGTTGGCCGACGAAGTCAGCAGCGCGACTGCGCGTTCAACATCCTGCGGGTCAGCCCCCGAGCGCCGCGCCGGATAGGCGGCGAGTGCCGCGTCGCCCCAAATCTCATCGGCGTCCACAATCCCCTTCTGCGCATCAAACGGCAGCGATAGATGCGCCGCCCCGGTGCGGCCGGTGGTCATGTGGATGAACGCCGCACGCATCAGGCGGGGAATGTCGGCAGCAGCGTTGGCTACCCCGGCCCATTTGGTCAGCGGACGAAACAAATTTTGCTGATCGAGTTCAGTCAGCGTATAGCGCCCGCGCGAAGTCGTCGCGATGTCAGTGGTGATCGCCAGAATCGGAATCGACGTAAACAATTATGTCGAGCTGCGCGACGAGGGAGCCGAGACAGTCGGCGAGGCGGGCGCCCTCGTTACGACCGATCACGACCGCGGCGA
>JANOYK010000323.1:0-1960 GCA_031428855.1 Burkholderiales bacterium
GCGTGGTCGAGCAGTTGACGCATTGAGACGAGAGGCATGGCGACTCCAAAAGAAAGCAGTGGCAAAAGGCAGTGAGGAAGCCGGTCATTTTATTCCACCGGCGCCGGGCGAGCGCCGTTCGCGAACGTCAATGGTTTTAACGTCGTGGCCGGCCGGCCGGCTGTCGCTTCACACCAGCAGGCGCCACCCCGGCAGCTTGGCGGCACGCTTGTCGAAACTGACCGTCTCGGCAGCACCTTGCGCCCGGTGCGAGAGGCCGATCAGTATGTCAGCCAGCCCGGCGGATACAGGCGTCTTGATGGCCAGCGCCTGACGCACCAATTGCGGCGCTTCGAGTTGCAACTCTTTCGCGCCCAGCAGGCGCTCAACGATGGACACCAGATCGCGCTCGTGAACGGCGTAGGCGCTGGCCAGCACCCATAGCAACTCAGCCAACACCACCAGACTGACGAGGCCGGGATTGCGCACCGACAACTCGCGCTCGATCAGGCGCGTGGCACGCGCGGACTGCACCGCATCGTCCTGCGCCAGATAGCGCACCAGCACATTGGTGTCGAGCCCGGTCACGCGCGGCTGGTCTTGTCGCGCTGCTTGACCGCAATGGCGATAGCGCGATCCATCTGCGCAATCGACACCCGCTTGGCGGGTTTGGGGACGATGCCCTTGAGGTCGCGCACCGAGCCGGTCAGCGGACGCAGCCCGTAGACGCCGTCGGCCTGGCGGAAAAATTCGATCCGGTCGCCTGATTCGAGCGAGAGAACACGCCGCAATTCGGCGGGAAGCGTGATCTGGCCTTTGGACGTCAGAGTGGCAGTAGACATGTCGATTTCCTTAACATTCGCATGTTACCTTACGTTTTAACTTTAGTAAGGAATGTCTGCGCGGGCATGATTGCCCGCCGATGTATGGCGGGCAGGGCAGTGCAACCGGGTTTCCGGCTCCGGTTGGCCCCGGCCGGCTCAAGCCCGCTACCCAAACGCCACCGCATACACCGGCGGCAGGGTGTTCGACAGCGCCGTCCACGAATCGCCCGCGTCTTCAGACACCCACAGCCCGCCGGTGGTCGAGCCCATCATCAGCGTGGTGCCGTCGCTGGAGACCGCCAGCCCGTGGCGGTAGATCAGGTCGTAGCAATGCTGCTGCGGCAAGCCTTTGCGCAACCCTTCGAAGGTCTTGCCGCCGTCGCGCGTGCGCGTGACGCACAGCGCGCCATCCACGGGATAGCGCTTCTCGTCCTTGACGGCCGGCACAAACCATGCTGTGTTGGCGTCGTGCGGGTGCGCTGCCACCGCAAAGCCGAAATTCGAGACTGCGGTGTTGGTGCATTCGACCCACTGTGCGCCGCTATCGGTTGAGCGCCAGATGCCGTTGTGATGCTGGCACCAGAGCGTGTCTGGCACCGCCGCGCAGCCCGCGATGCGGTGCGGATCCTGGGTTTGTTCTGAGTCCGCTTGATCGGGCGGCATGTAGGCGGCACGCATGCCTTTGGCGGTGAGGCGCCAGCTTGCACCACCATCGCGCGAAGTCCATGCGCCGCCGCACGACACGCCCACCAGCAGATGGCGGCTGTCGCGCGGATCAACGCAAATCGAATGCATCCCCGGCGTGTCCTTGCCACCGCCCATCCATTCGCGCCGCTCGGGCTGGTCCCACAGGCTGCGCATCAACTCCCACGAAGCACCGCGATCACGCGAACGGAACAGGCCGCCTGGCAGCGTGCCGCACCAGAGCGTGCCGGGTTGATTCGCGCCGCCCGCTTCGAGCGACCAGATGAGATTGAGTTTCCAGGCGAGCTCGCCCTTGTTCTCCTCCGTCTCGGGCGGTTGCGCGGGATAGACCGGCACGCTGATCTCCTGCCATGCGTTTCCCCCGCTCCCGCCGTCACCGGCCGGGCCGCTGCTGCCTGCGCCGGGGCGGATCGCGCCGCTGCCGAGTGTGCCGGTGTGGTGCGCGCCGGGAC
>JANOYK010000324.1:0-2624 GCA_031428855.1 Burkholderiales bacterium
CTCCGCAATTTTCAGGCGGGTCTTGCGCGACCGGCGCAGACGGGATTCTTTTTTATCCATGTCAGCCCTTACTTCTTTTTGGTCTCTTTGATGACCACGCGCTCGTCCGAATAACGCACACCCTTGCCTTTGTACGGCTCGGGCGGGCGGTAAGCGCGCACCTCGGCAGCGACTTGGCCGACTTGCTGGCGGTCGATACCCTTGATGATGATTTCGGTTTGCACCGGTGTTTCAGCCTTGACGCCCTTGGGCATTGCATGCACTACCGGGTGGCTGAAGCCGAGCGACAAATTGAGCTTGTCACCCTGCGCCTGCGCCCGGTAGCCCACGCCCACCAGCATCAATTTTTTCTCGAAACCTTTGGTCACGCCGGTCACCATGTTGTTGACCAGAGCGCGCACGGTGCCAGACATCGCATCCGATTCACGCGAGTCATTGGCCGGCTGCACTTTGAGCTCTTCGCCGTCACGCACCAGCGTTACCGCGCCATTGAGCGGCAAGCTCAAGGTGCCCAGCGGCCCCTTGACAGTGACCAGATTGGCCGCGATGGCGACGTCCACACCCTTGGGCACGGCGATCGGGCTTTTGCCTACACGAGACATGTTCGATCTCCCTTTATGCGACGACGCACAGCACTTCGCCGCCGACACCGGTAGCGCGCGCTTTGCGGTCAGTCATGACGCCTTGCGAGGTCGACAGGATCGCCACACCGAGGCCGTTCATCACGGTCGGGATGTCTTCCTTGCCCTTGTATATGCGCAGGCCCGGGCGGCTGACGCGCTCAATGCGGTCAATCACCGGACGCCCGGCGTAATACTTGAGCGCAATCGAGAGTTCAGCTTTGCCGCCCTCTGCACGCACCGCAAACTCGTCAACATAGCCTTCGTCCTTGAGGACGCGGGCAATCGCGATTTTTAGCTTCGACGACGGCATCTTGACCTCAGTCTTTTCGGCGGACTGGGCATTGCGGATGCGCGTCAGCATATCGGCGATCGGATCGCTCATGCTCATGAATTTTTCTCCTAAACCTTACCAGCTGGCCTTGACGAGACCGGGGATCTCGCCACGCATTGCCGCTTCACGCAACTTGCTGCGCGCCAGACCAAATTTGCGGTAGGTACCGCGTGGACGTCCGGTGATTTCGCAACGGTTGCGCAAGCGCGTTGGGCTGGCATTGCGCGGCAGTTGTTGCAGCTTCAGGCGCGCTTCCATGCGCTCCTCATCGGAGAGTTTGGAGTCGTTGATGATTGCCTGAAGGGCTTTGCGCTTGGGCTCGTATTTTTTTACGAGCATTTCGCGCTTGAGTTGACGGTTGATCGTAGACAGTTTCGCCATCTTGAGGTCTAGGCCTTGAAGGGGAATTTGAATGCGGCCAGCAATGCACGGGCCTCGTCGTCAGTCTTGGCCGTGGTCGTGATGCTGATGTTGAGACCGCGCAATGCGTCGATCTTGTCGTACTCGATCTCGGGGAAAATGATCTGCTCTTTAACCCCGATGTTGTAATTGCCGCGGCCATCAAACGAGCGCCCGGAAATGCCGCGGAAGTCGCGCACACGCGGCAGCGCCACCGTGACGAAACGGTCCAGAAATTCATACATGCGCGCACCGCGCAGCGTCACCATGCAGCCAATCGGGTAGTCCTGGCGGATCTTGAAACCGGCAATCGCCTTCTTGGACTTGGTGACGACCGGCTTCTGGCCGGCGATCTTGGTCATGTCGCTGACTGCGTGCTCCATCACCTTTTTGTCCGCCACCGCCTCCGAGACGCCCATATTGAGCGTCACCTTGGTGATACGCGGCACCTGCATGATGGATTTGAACCCGAACTGTTTCATCAGATCGGGAACCACCTTTTCCTTGTACTGCTGCTGTAAACGCGCCATGTTCATTGCCCTCTTCCTGTTCCCCGGTTACTTGGCGTCAACCTGCGCACCACTGGACTTGAAAATCCGCACTCTGCGCGCGTCGTCAAGCACTTTGACCCCAACCCGGTCAGCCTTTTGCGTCGCCGGATTGAACAGCGCGACGTTTGAAATATGAACCGGCATGGTCTTGTCGGTAATGCCGCCAGTCTGCCCTTTCATCGGATTGGGCTTGGTGTGCTTCTTGGCGACATTGACACCCTCGACCAGCACCTGCGTCTCATCGACCCGCCTGAGCACGGTGCCGCGCTTGCCCTTGTCGCGGCCGGTAATGATGATGACGTCATCACCCTTGCGAATTTTTTCCATTACAGAACCTCCGGCGCGAGCGACACGATCTTCATGAAGCGCTCGGTGCGCAGCTCGCGCGTCACCGGCCCGAAAATACGGGTGCCGATCGGCTCCAGCTTGGCATTGAGCAGCACCGCTGCATTGCCATCAAATTTGATGAGCGAACCATCGCTGCGGCGCACGCCTTTGGCGGTGCGCACCACGACCGCGCTGTAGACTTCGCCTTTTTTGACGCGGCCACGCGGCGCAGCATCCTTGATCGACACCTTGATGATGTCGCCAATCGACGCGTAACGGCGCTTGGAGCCGCCCAACACCTTGATGCACATGACGGAACGCGCGCCGGTATTGTCGGCCACATCCAGCCTGGATTGCATTTGAATCATGATTCACCTTTTTCCAACTTTTCCG